>JAJZPD010000006.1 GCA_021811305.1 bacterium | reverse complement strand
CGGGCGTAAGCCTAGGGATGAGAGCGCGGCGGACCCTCCGAAGCCCGAAGAGCGAAGGAGGGTGCTTCGGCGGATTCCGCGAAGAAATGTGAGATACCGCGGGCGTAAGCCCGTGGAGCTTCATTTTTTGGCGTAAATCGAACGGATGGTCAGCCAGATAAAAATGGCGTAAGCGACTATGTAAATAGCATACTCGATGACTTCTCCGTTACCTGCGAAAACCGTGCGCAGGCCGCCGGCGAACAGCAGCGCGCGCCAAACTCTGCCGATAGCTAAGAAAACAAGAACCCAGACGACCGCCGTGAAGGCGTAATAAGTGAGCCCTTTATCCATAGCCTTCTTAGCGGTAAAGACGGCTATTAACGAAAGAACAGCGACGATTACGGCCAAAATAAAATAAAGCATGATTGGTTATGCATTTGCGCGTCGACCTTTGCAATTGCGAGGGACAATATGCCGATATCGTTGTGGTAGCTGGATGATCAACCGCTATGTCGTTTTAGTGGAAACAGTTATATAAATATTACGCAATGCAGAATGTTTTCGCAATCTACAAACCGAAGGGCCCTAGTTCGAACCGCGTCTTGCAGACGATAAAGAAAAAGTCTGGAGTCAGAAAGATAGGACACGGCGGAACGCTCGACCCATTGGCTAGCGGAGTCTTGGTAGTCGGGATCGATTCCGGAACAAAGCTCCTCGGCTCTCCGGAGATGAAAGAAAAGGAGTACTTGGCCGAAATCCGCCTGGGCTCGTATAGCATAACCGACGACGACGAGGGAGAAAAAACCGCCGTCGCGGTAGCGGAAATCCCGGAGAAAGAAGACGTGCAAAAGGCCTTAAAGAAATTTATAGGACGCATTGAACAGGTGCCCCCGGCCTTTAGTGCCATAAAAATAGCCGGACGCGAGGCTTATAAGATAGCCAGGAAAGGAAAGGAGGTGGAGATGAAGCCGCGGCCAGCCGAAATAAAAGAGGTTGAACTATTAAGCTATACCTGGCCGGACTTGCGTTTGCGGGTGGTCACCGGTCCGGGAGTTTACATCCGCGCGCTAGCCCGCGACATCGGGCGGGAGCTTGAAACCGGAGCTTATCTTTCCGGGTTGGAGAGGACGAGGGTCGGCAGCTTCACAAAAGAGACGGCGTTATCGCCGGAGGAAGCGGCATCACAAATAAGCGCGAAGTTAAAGAAGCGCAAAGCTTAAAACGCAAAGCGCAAAAGAACCGGCGACTAACGGCCGGTCGGTGTTTTTAGCTTCTCGCTTTGCGCTTTCCCGTCCCGGCCGTATAATCAAACTATGACATATCCATTAGGAGTTCCCGGCCTGACGCCGGTGATGATCTTTATCCTGATCCTCTGGGTTCTTCCGTGGAAGGGAGTCGCTCTTTGGAAGGCGGCGCGGAAAAACGATTTGTGGTGGTTTATCGTTTTACTGGTCCTTAACACCGTCGGCATCTTGGAAATCTTATACATATTTGTCTTCAGCGAGCGTAAGGGGATAAAATCGGCCAAATGAAGCGCGGCGGCCAATCTAGCCGAAATCCGGGAGCGGAGCTGACGGAAAAGAAAGCGCGGGCTCTTGCGATCCTGCGCGCCTTAAAAAAACTTTTCCCTAATCCGCGTATGCAGCTCAACTACTCCAATAACTGGGAGCTTTTGGTCGCTGTTGTCTTATCGGCGCAATGCACTGATAAAAAAGTGAATGAGGTCACTGCCAGCCTGTTTAAAAAATACCGCAAGTTCGATGACTATCTGAAAGCCAAGCCGCGCGAATTCGAAAATAACATCAAACCCACCGGCTTCTATCACGGCAAAGCAAAAAATATCCTCGCTGCAGCCAGAGCGGTCAAGGAGAAGTTCGGCGGCCGCCTGCCGAAAACAATGGACGAGATGTTAACCATTCCCGGAGTCGGGAGAAAGACGGCCAATGTGGTTTTGTGGAACGCTTACGGGGTTGTTTCTGGAATCGCCGTCGACACCCACGTCCGCCGCCTCTCACGCCTCCTCGGGCTCACCAAGCAGACCGATCCCGGCAAGATCGAAAAAGATTTAGAAAAACTTATCCCGAAAAAGGAATGGCCATACATAACCTACGCTTTGATCCAGTACGGCCGAGAATATTGTCCGGCGCGATCCCATAATCACGCCGCTTGTCCGCTTTCGAGAATAGAAAGCCCCCGCTAGAGCGAGGGCGTGTCGTCGAGGAGGGTTTTGCTTTTTTGCAGCAATCTGTAGGCCTCTTCCGCGAAACCGAGCAGATTTTCCTTTTTTGCCGGTTTGGGAAGGTGGAAGTAACGGATGATGTCCGAAGCCTCTCGGGCGGTCAGCGGTTCTGAAGCGCTTAGTCCGCGCGCCAGTGTTTTAAAGATGTGCATGTCTTCTCTTTTGCCGTCGATGCCGAAGACGTCGAAAATCTCGTTCGCCGCATATTGCCCGGCGTCGCGGTTGGAACAGCGTCCCAGAATGCTTTCCAGTATCCGGAGCAAGGCGTATTTCGCTCCGAACCAAGAATGCCCCGAGGCGTTGGCATCCGCAGCGGACTTGATGGTTTGCAGCGATTTTTCCAACCACTCTTTCAAACTCGAGTCTCGGAAGCTGTCCTTGTGCAAATCGAGCACTCCTTTGTCTTATGTTTTAAACCTGCAGTCTTACCTCAAAATATAGTAATTCAGTTGTTGGGTCCAGTCTGGAGGTTTACAATGAGGTTTATGTCGAAAGATATAAAAATCGGAGCACATCTTTCAACCGCTGGCGGCCTGGCGAATGCTGTTTTTTCCGCGGAAAGCATTGGCTTGAACTGCCTGCAGATTTTCGGGGCCTCGCCCAGGCAGTGGCGCGCCAAAATGCCTTCGGAATCCGAAATAGCCGGCTTTAAATCCGCGAGAGAGAAAGCCGGCCTCAGCGAGGTTTATCTGCACGCTGCCTATCTGGTCAACTTAGCTTCGCCTGATCAGGAAATCGCATCCAAGTCGGTCAACAACCTGGCCGAACATTTCCGCATCGCCCAGACGCTCGGCGCCGATGGGTTGATCTTCCACGTTGGATCAGGAAAGGAGCTACCGAAGCGCACGGCTATGGAAAAAGTGGCGGAAGGAGTAAGTTTGATTTTAAAAGAAGTGCCCGGGCCGGCAAAAATTATCCTGGAAAACTCCGCCGGCGGAGGGCAAAAACTTGGCTCGTTTCCGGAGGAGATCGGCGAGATTTTGGATCTAATTGATTCGGAACGGGTAGAGGTCTGCTTCGATACGGCTCACGGCTTGGAAGCTGGATTAGTGCCGGAATATTCCGCTAGCGGCGTCTCGGAATTTTTCGCGCGCTGGGGAAAAAATGTCGGTTGGGAAAAGACGCCGGTAATCCATGCCAACGATTCGCGCACCGCGCCCTCCTCTTTTCACGACCAGCATGAGAATATCGGCCGGGGATATATCGGGATAAAAGGCTTCGAAAGCTTGGCCTCGCTGGAGGCATTGTGGCGCAAAGCCTGGATCATGGAAGTTCCCGGTTTCGACGGCAACGGCCCGGACAGGCAAAATGCGGATCTCCTAAGGGAAATCATCGGAAGCGCAAAAGTAAAAGCTAAAAGCGAAAAACAACGATAGATCGTCAGTCGTTAATTCTTTTGCGCTTTAAGTTTTTCACTTTTAGCTACCTTTCCTCTTTTCCTTTGTGCGAGCAGATTTTATAATGGAAGGAATGCCGAGAAGTAAGTTGGAAAGGATAAAGCAGGAGGGGGAAAACGTTAAGAAGGAAGTGAGGGAACAAACCGTCGGATTGATTATCGCCGCTTTTGGTTTAGTAGCCGGATTGGCCTGGAATGACGCCGTTAAGTCGTTGATCGAGTATTTTTTTCCGCTCAACGCGGAGACGCTGGTTGCAAAGTTCACTTACGCCTTGATCTTAACAGTAATCTTGGCCGTCTTGGCCTATGGCTTGAACAAGCTACGCAATCGATCGCCCGAAAAATAAGAAATCCGTCGAAAAAATAAAAAGACAAATAAAAACAAATGAAACACACTCTGCCGGAATTACCATATGCTTTAAATGCTCTGGAGCCGCACATCGACGCGAAGACTATGGAGATCCATTACGGCAAGCACCACCAAGGATATGTCGACAAACTGAATGCCGCCCTCGAAGGACACGCTGATTTGCAGGAGCTGAACGTCGAGGAGCTTTTATCCGACCTGGACCGCGTCCCGGAGGACATCAGGACCGCCGTCAGGAATAACGGAGGCGGACACGCCAACCACTCGCTCTTCTGGAAGATGATGAAGCCCGGAGGCGGGGGAGAGCCGCAGGGAGAATTGAAAGAGGCGATCGACCGCAAGTTCGGCGACCTCTCCAAATTCCAAGAGGCCTTTACCAACGCCGCCGCCACGCTTTTCGGCAGCGGCTGGGCTTGGCTTATAGTTAATAAGGAAGGAGAACTGGAAATAATCCAGACGCCGAACCAGGATTCGCCGCTGAGCCGCGGCCTGAGGCCGGTTCTGGGTTTGGATGTCTGGGAGCATGCCTATTACCTGCATTATCAGAATCGTCGGCCGGAGTATATTACCGCCTGGTGGAACGTCGTTAATTGGGATAACGCCGAGGATAATTACCGGAAAGCGCGTGCGTAGAAGCTGAAGCGAAAGCGCGGGGGATAACCCCGCGCTTTTTTAGTTAAGCAGCGATACCATATCACGACGGCTCGATAGCCAGTTTTTCTACCGTCTGCCCGTCGGTGAAATAGAGAAGGTTGGCGCTCGAATCGTAAGCGAAGCTCTTAACGTTCCCGGAGATCTTCACCATATTGAGCGGCGGATTGCGGTCGTCGACTTCGCTGAAATAAAGACTCGTTCCGCTCTGCAGGAAAAGATGGGCTCCGTCGTCGTACCAGACGACGTTCGGCGAGATGTTTGGCAGCTCAGTCTCCATTGTTATCGTCTTCCCGGTCGCTATCGTGTAATCGCTAACTAAACCGTCTCCCGAAAGGTAGATTAAGTCCTGGCCGACGGGAGAAAGAGAGATATCGCTGACTGCGGATACCAGGAGTTTGGGCGTTTGGTTTTTGTTCAGCATATAAAGCCGGCCGTCGTTGTAAAGGACGAAAAGTTGACCGCCGGCAGAGGCAGTGGTCAGGTCTTTGACGCCGCTTGCGTCGGTCGGGGAATCGCTGAACTTGCCGAACACCTGGAAGACGACATTATAGGATTCGACCCCATTGGAGTTTATCCAATAAATATCATTGCCTCCGCTAGCGTATGCCGAGAGTTTGCCGGAGATGAGTTGGGCGCTATGCTGCCCCAGGTTTAATCCGTAAAGGCCCAAGTTGGTGCGGACGAGGATGTACTGGTCGCTGACTGAGGAGAAGGACATTCCAGTGACCTGCTCGCGCGGAGAGAGAAGTCTGCGGGCATCCAGTGTGAATTCGGAGAGCAGATTTACGGGAACCGAAGAGGAGAGGGGGTCGGAGAGGTAGTACCCGCCGGTCAGCGTGCTGTAGGTGATAAGCTGCCCGCTCTTACTGACATCTACAATTTCATTTCCGCGCAGCCTCTGGTCGGCGACGTAGATTACGCCGCCGTTAGTTTTAATGATTAAATTGCTGCTGGCCAGGCCGATGCTGTTGATTCCTTGAGAGGCGGCGGCAGCGGTGCTGGTCGGCAACGCAACGGCTACCGCGGCGTTCTGGGGCACGAGTACGACGCTGTCGTAAACCGAGACTAGCCCTGGATTGACCTCGATGTTCTTTTCCCAAATTGAATAGCCGTTTTCCGAGACGGTTACCTTGTACCGGCCGCTGGTCAGATTGTCGATAAGCGTTCCCGGCGTGAGGATGTTGGAAGCGTTAGCAATCGGTTTTCCGTCCAGTGTCAGCGCGGCGTTGCTTGGATGGCTGATGATATAAATGCCTCCGGTCTTCTCGATGGTCAGGGTTTTAAAGTTGAAGCGGTTGCCCAGGGCGTAAAGGATCAAAACGCCGCTTAGGATGACGAATAGAAACGAAAAAATTATGAAAAGAACTCGCCGCTTAATAGGTGTCATTTTATTATCTTTATCTTAGCCCCCAAGGAGTTCAACCGAGAGCTGATATCTTCGTATCCGCGGTTGATGGTATAGACATTGCGCAGAGTCGATACCCCTTTTGCGGCCATCATCCCGATCATGATGATCGCCGCCGGGCGCAAAGCCGGGGGCGCCACGACCTCGGCGGCCTTGAGCGGGGTTACACCTTTAATGAAGACGCGGTGCGGGTCGGCTAGGGTGATGCTCGCTCCCAGCTTGGTTAACTCGGTGTAATAGATGGCGCGATTTTCGTAAACCCAGTCGTGGATGAGCGTTTCTCCTTTAGCTTGCGTAGCGATCGGAACGAAGAAAGGCAGGTTGTCGATGTTCAATCCCGGGAAGGGGCGCGCGTATATCTTCTCCTCCAGCGCTTTCAATTTGGAAGGGAAAGTTTGGATATCAGCCAGGTTGGTGAAGCCGTTCCTCGCCTTATACCGGCGGAGTATCTTGTAGCGGAAACCCATCTTTTCCAGCTTTAAAAGCTCCAGCTCCAGGAAATCTATCGGACAGCGCTCGACGGTGATGCTGGAGCCGGTGGTGGCCGCCAAGCTTATGAACATCATCGACTCGATCGGATCTTCGCTGATGTAAAATTCCACCGGCGCCGATAGTTCTTTGCGGCCGGTGATGGAAAGGGCGGTGGTGCCGATTCCGCCGATCTGCACGCCCAGTTCCTGCAGAAAGAAGCAAAGGTCTTGAATCTGGTAGTTGGCCGAGGCCAGCTTTAAAACAGTTGTTCCTTCGATCTTAGCCGCGGCCATAATCGCATTTTCAGTAGCCGTGTCTCCCGATTCGTAAAGGACGATCTCGGCCGGGTGGAGCCTTTCCGCTTTTACCTCGTATGCGTCGGAAAGAGCCTTGATTTTCACGCCCAGTTTCTCCAGGGCAAAGAGATGCGGGCGAACGGTCCGCGCTCCCAGCTTGCAGCCTCCGGGCTGGGGGATCTTAAAATGGGATTTTAAGTGTATCAGCGGTCCGAGGAGCAGAATGACGCTTCTGGTCATCATTGCCGCCCGGCGGTCTATTTCTTCAAGTTTTAATTCGCCGGCTTTGATTTCCAGGTCGCGCTCGTTGAGCCACTTAACTTTGACGCCGATGCTTTTCAGCACCTCGATGATGCGGTTGACCTCTTCGATTCTCGGGACGCCGCGCAGTACGGTTTTGTCCTTATTTAAAAGAGCCGCCTGCAGCAGCGCGACGGCCGAGTTCTTCGACGAGTTGGTTGAGATTTTTCCCGAAAGCTTTTCTCCTCCTTCGATGCGGAAGTTAATGGTTTTATCTGGCATATGGGCAATTATATGCCTGCCTTTTTCGGAGCGCCAGAGGAGAATAAGTGCAAAGCTAAAAGCGAAAAACAACGACTGGGGACTAGGGGTTGGGGGTTAGAGACTACGAATGATGGATGGCGGACTAAACCCTAATCCCCAGTCCCTAATCCCTACTTTAACTTTTGCGCTTTGCGCTTTGCGCTTTAAGCTTTGCGCCCGATTTTTTGTTCTTTTGCGCTTTGCGCTTTTAGTTTTTAGCTTATTTTGACACCTCCAGCCAAACATAATAATATAGCGTTGTTATATGTTTACCCGCAGAATTGGTATCGATTTGGGGACGGCGAACACGGTTGTTTTCGTTCCCGGGAAAGGATTCGTCATTAATGAGCCGACGATTGTCGCCTTGAGTTTGCCTAAGAACAATGTGCTCGCGGTCGGCCGCGAGGCGAAGGAAATGATCGGCCGCACTCCCGAAAACATCGTGGCTTATAAGCCGCTGCGCGAGGGCGTGGTGGCCGATTATTACATCACCCGCGCGATGTTGAAATACTTCATTAACCGCGCTGTCGGCGGCATGAACGTCGTCCGCCCCGACGTCGTTATCTCCGTCCCCGCCGGCATTACAGCGACCGAGCGTCGCGCGGTGATCAACGCCGCCGTCGAAGCCGGCGCCAGGAATGCTTATGTGGTTCGCGAGCCGCTTCTCGCCGCCTTGGGCGCTGGCATCACCATCAACTCTTCGTCCGGTAATATGATCATCAATATCGGCGGCGGCACCTCCGAGGTGGCGGTTATCTCCTTGGGCAGCGTGGTCTGCTGGTCTTCCCTGCGGGTGGCCGGCAACAAGTTCGACGACGCGATCATCAACTACATCAAGAAAAAATATTCGATCGTCATCGGCGAGCAGACGGCGGAAATGATCAAGATCGCCGCCGGATCCGCCCTGCCGGTCAAGAACGGCATTGAAGTCGAATTCCGCGGCCGCGACCTTATCTCCGGCCTGCCGAAGGACTTGACCATAACCTCGAATGAGATCGCCGAAGCGCTCAACCCGCACCTGATGGATATCGCCGCCTCGGTCCAGGAAGTTTTCAACCAGACCCCGCCGGAGCTGGTGGCCGACGTTATGGAAAAGGGGATAATCCTTTCCGGTGGCAGCGCTGGTTTGCGCAACATCGACGAATTCTTCAAGCGCTTTCTCGGCGTTCCGGTTTACGTCGCCGACGAGTCCATTTTCTGCGTGGCTAAGGGGACCGGAATCATCCTCGACCACCTCGACGTTTATCAGCGCACTCTGTTGAATAAGAAATAAAGCAGACCATGCTCATCGGCCACGACAAGCTGGTTACGGACTTCAAGCGCCTGGCCGACGAAGGCGGTTTGTTCCACGCTTATCTTTTTGTCGGCGAAAAGGGAGTCGGTAAATTCTCTTTTGCAATGGCTTTGGGTAATTATTTGGAAAAAGGAAGGTTCGATCTTCCGGGAGAGAACGAAGTCCTCGGAGAACTTCTGATCGTTCGCCCCGAGGAAAGGGAAACGATCGGAATAGATCAGATTAGGCGCATCCGCTACTTCCTTTCGGAAAAGCCGGTGCGCGGAACCAAGCGTTTGGTGATAATCGACCAAGCCGAGACCCTGACCGACCAGGCCGCCAATGCCTTGCTTAAGGTTCTCGAGGAACCGCCGGAAAGCGGACTTTTGGTGTTGATAGCTGAAAGCGCCGAATCGGTTTTTCGCACCATTCGTTCCAGAACCCAGGTGGTCTATTTTGGCAAAGCTGGGGAAAAAGAGGTCGCCGCCTGGCTTGCCGAAGAAAAAGGCCTTAAGAAGGCCGAGGCGGAAAAGATCGCCGCACTCTCGTTCGGAAAGCCGGGCGCGGCCTCCCGCCTGAGCGGCGAGAAGGGCGTGACGCTGGCTCTGGCCGAGGAGTTCTTGGCAAGCCAGTCCAAACGCTCGGCCATCATTAGACAGCTTCTGGACGAGGAGGCTAGCGTGCCGGAATTTTTGGAAGATCTTCTTCTCCTGCTGCGCCGCTCTCCGCAGCCCGAATTCAAAGCGATGCGCGCGGTGACGGAGACAATGACCAGGGTGATGGATTATAATGTGAACAAGCGCCTGCAGCTCGAAGCCATGGCAGCCGACATTTAAAAATCCTAAATTCGAAATACTAAATACTAAACACGAAACGCCGTTTAGAATTTAGAATTTAGATATTGGAATTTAATTTTTTATTATGGATTACCAAAAAGAGTTCAGTGAAAAAACCAAGCAAATTCTCGCGGATTTCAAAGAGGAGCTTTTAGGCTTCCGCACCAACCGGCCGAGCGCCAAGCTGGTCGAAAGCGTAAAAGTCGAATACTCCGGAACCGTCCTAAGCGTCAACCAGTTGGGCTCGATCAGCGTTGAACCGCCGCGCGACATTATTGTTAGCGTCTGGGACAAGAGCGCCATCGCGCCGATGGTTAAGGCGATAGAATCCGCCAACCTCGGGCTCAGCGTCCAGAGCGATAGCACCGGGCTGCGTATCAAATTTCCCGAGCTGACCGAGGAAAGACGGCGCGAATTGCAGAAGGCGATTAAGGCTTCGGCCGAAGAAGCACGGATAAAAATGCGCATGGCCCGCGACGAGATCAATAAGGCTATCTCCAAGGAAGCCGACGAAAACGCCAAGTTCAAGGCCAAAGAGGGTCTGCAAAAAGAAGTTGACTCTTTTAACAAATCAGTTGACGAGCTGGTTGAGAACAAGATGAAAGACTTATGATTACGATAATCCTGGCGATAGTCTTCATTATCGTTCTCGTTTTAGGTCATGAGTTTGGCCATTTTCTGGCCGCCAAACTTTCCGGAATGAGAGTCGACGAATTCGGCTTTGGTTTTCCGCCGCGGATCTGGGGAAAGAAGAAGGGGGAGACGTTGTACAGTGTCAATGCCTTCCCGTTCGGCGGCTTCGTGAAAATCTACGGTGAAGACGAGACCGGAGAAAAGGAGCTGAGTCCGGAAGAGAAAAAGCGCAACTTCCTCTACCAGCCCGCCTACAAGAAAGCTATTGTCCTGACCGCTGGAGTTCTGATGAATTTTCTGATCGGCTGGCTGGCTTTGACCGCGGTTTTCATGATCGGCATCCCGCAAAGCGTGGTGGTGACGGGGGTGATCAAGGGGAGTCCGGCCGCCGCCGCCGGGATCAAGGCTGGCGACGAAATTCTGGGCTTCAGCAACGTCAACGAGTTTATTAATTATGTTTCCAACTCCAGCACCGGCGGCAAAAGCGTGGCCGTCAAGCTCCTGACCAACTCGAAAGAGGAAACTTTGAGCGTGACTCCCAAGGGCGGACACCTGGGCGTTTATATCGTGCAGGGCGGGATTCCCAGCGAAGGATTTTTCCAATCCGTTTGGGACGCGATGAAGTCCGCCGGGAATATCTTCGGTATGATCTTCTATTCGGTTTATCAGATGATCGCCAGCGCTTTTGCCGGCCATTACGGAACTTTGAGCGAGGTTACCGGGCCGGTCGGCATCTACAACATCCTGGCTTTAAGCACCAAGATGGGAGCGGCCTACGTGCTTCAGCTTCTGGCGCTAATCTCCATAAACCTGGCGGCCATCAACATCATTCCTTTTCCGGCTTTGGACGGAGGGCGCTTGTTCTTCCTGGCCTTCAACGGCCTGTTCCGCGGCAAGCCGAATTACAAGATCGAGGCGGTAGCCAACACCATCGGTTTTGCGCTGCTTTTCGCCCTGATGATTGCCATAACCGTCAAAGATGTTATAAATGTACATTAAATGCGGCAGTCCAAGCTTTTCTCTAAAACCCAGCGCTCCGATCCGCAGAACGAGGAGTCGGTTAACGCCAAGTTATTGATTCGCGCGGGGTACGTCGACAAAGTTATGGCCGGCGTCTATACCTTTCTGCCTCTGGGCAAGCGGGTGCTGGCCAATATCGAAAATATTATCCGCGAGGAGATGGTGGCCATCGGCGGCGAAGAAATCCTCATGCCGTCGCTTCAGCCGAAAATAAATTGGGAGACCACCGGCCGCTACGACGCCTACGATACTCTTTTCAAGTTTCAGAGTTTTTACAGCAAGACCGATTACGTACTCGGCCCGACCCATGAGGAGATAGTTTCGCCGCTCTTGGGAAAGTTCATAACTTCCTACAAAGACCTGCCGGTCGCAGTCTTCCAGATTCAGAACAAATTCAGGGACGAGAAGAGGTCGAAATCCGGCCTTTTGCGCGGCCGAGAGTTTCTGATGAAGGACTTATACTCTTTTCACGCCGACGAAAAGGATTTGGAAAAATTTTACGAAAAGGCGCGAAAGGCTTATGTCAGGATTTTTAACCGCGCCGGCATCGGCAAACTAACCTACTACACCTACGCCTCCGGCGGCACCTTTTCCAAATACTCCCACGAGTTCCAAACGCTCACTCCGGCCGGAGAAGACGTGATTTACATCTGCGACAAGTGCCGGATAGCCGTTAACCGCGAGGTCATCGACGACCTGCAAGGCTCCTGCCCGAAATGCGGTTCAAAGACCCTGCGGGAAGAGAAGGCGATCGAGGTTGGGAACATCTTTCCGTTGAAAACTAGATTTTCCTCGCCTTTTGGCTTAAAATTCTCTGGCGCGAACGGTCAAGAAAACGAGGTTTTAATGGGCTGTTACGGCATAGGCCTAAACCGCCTGATGGGGACGATCGTCGAAGTTTCCCACGACGAAAGGGGCATTATTTGGCCGAAGGCAATATCTCCATTTCCGGCGCACCTCGTGGAACTTGGCAAAGGCAAGGGACGCCGGCTCTACGAGCAATTGGCAAAAGCCGGCATCGAGGTCCTTTATGACGACCGCGACGCCACGGCTGGAGAAAAATTCGCCGACGCGGATTTGATCGGCCTTCCGGTGCGGCTGGTCGTCAGCGAAAAAACCAAAGATAAAGTCGAAGTAAAGAAAAGAGGAGAAAAAAATTCAAAATTAGTCAGCTATGGGTCTGTTAGAAAACTTTTATAAGAACATCGGAATCGACTTGGGAACGGCCAACACCCTCTTGTACCTGCAGGACCGCGGCATAGTGGTTCAAGAGCCGACATTGGTTGCTTTTAATAACCGCACCGGGCAGATCTTGGCCGTAGGCGAAGAAGCGAAGAAGATGCTGGACCGGACGCCGGCCCACATCACTATCGTCAAACCGCTGATGAACGGGGTCATCTCGGATTTCGAAACCACGCAGGAAATCATCAAGCACTTCCTGCACAAGATTAAGAACCAGAGCTTCTGGTCCAGGTACCGCACCGCGTTGGTGGCGATACCGACCAACCTGACCGAGGTGGAAAGGAAATCGGTCGAGGACGTGACGGTTGCCGCCGGAGCCGGAAAAGTCTTCTTGGTCGAAGAGCCGATCGCGACCGCCATCGGCGCCAGGCTGCCGGTGGAGGAGGCTACCACGAACATGATCATCAACATCGGCGGCGGAACCACCGAGATATCCATAATTTCCGTCGGCGGCGCGGTTATTTCCAAGAGCTTGAAGGTCGCCGGGCAGAAATTTAACGACGACATCGTCAAGTTCATCCGCGATGAGTTCAAGCTATTGATCGGCGAGCCGACGGCCGAGGAGCTGAAAATCAATATCGGTTCGGCAATCGGCATCGAAGAGAAGCTGGAAATGCCGGTGCGAGGCCGCGATATGGCCACCGGCCTTCCGCGGGAAATACTCGTGAAGAACACCCACATCCGAGCGGCCATTCACCGCTCGCTGAAATCAATCGTCGACGAGGCGAAATCCCTGATCGAGTCAGCCCCGCCGGAGCTGGTCGGAGACATGTTGAAGCGCGGAATCTACGTCTCGGGAGGCGGCAGTTTGCTGCGCGGACTTGACCGTTTCATTGAAAAAGAAGTGACCGTGAAGACGATGGTGGTCGACGACCCACTGACCTCGGTGGCGAGGGGCTTGGGCATCATCCTCGAGGATATGCCGAAGTACAACTCGATTCTCTCCAACCAGCAGAGGCCCAGACAGGTCAACTTGTAGCCTGATTAAAATATGCCCCACTCCGTTCGCAGAAAACGATGGCTGGCGCCGGTATTGATAGTGGTATTGGCGGCCGTCGTTTTCGGCGGATGGTATTTCCCCGAAAAGTTCCGCATCTCCTCGTTCATCCAAACCGTTATCGACAAACTGACTCCCAGTTATCAGCTGCGGCAGCAGATTGCCGAACTGCAGAAGGAAAACGAAAACCTGCGCGTCCAGATTTTCGACCAGAGCATAACCCAGACCAGCACGGTCAAGGTTTACTCCACTTATCCTTTCAACAACAACCAGTACATCGTTCTGGCCGCTGGAAGCAATCAGGGGCTGAAAGTCGGAGACGTCGTTACTTACGGCAGCAATTTGCTGGTTGGCAAGCTGACCAGCGTTTCGACAAACGAGAGCGTGGCGGAAACGATTTTCAATCCCGACTGGGAGATGGCGGTCAGAATAGGCAGCCAGCAAGTTAACGCGCTTTTCCGCGGAGGGATAGAGCTGAGAGTTACGCTTATTCCGAAGAGTCTGCCGGTAAGTAGCGGTGATCTGGCGATTACTGCCAGCCAGGGTTTCCCATATGGATTGGAAGTCGGCAGCGTCCAGTCGGTCATCGACGACGTCGGCACTCCTTACAAGGAGGCCACGCTGCAGGCGCCGTTTAAATTAGAAGACCTGCGCGATGTCTCTGTCATTCATTCTTGAGATTTTCATAATAGCCCTGGCAAGCTTCGTCCAGCTGACTAACGCGGCTTTTTTCAATGCGGTCAAGCCCGACTTAGCGTTGGCTTTGCTGCTGGCTATGGCCGCCTACGACAAGCGGTGGGAGCGGAGGATTTCTTGGTTGATAGTCGCCGCTTTGATTTTGAAATTTATGCCGCAGTTCGACATTCAGGCCCTTTTCTTCGTGCTGGCAGCTTTGATCGGGATGCTTATAATCGACTACCTGCCCTGGCGGCATTGGATCGGAGTCGTGGTTGCCGTCATCGCGGGAACGCTGGTCGTCAACTTCAAGCTTTTTGGGCTGGAGTGGGGAGCGACCTTTACGGAGATGCTGTATAACGTTCCGCTCGCGCTTCTCCTTACGTATTTAGCAAGTTTAGCTTATGGCAAAAAAGAAATTCGTTAGAAAAATAGCGCTCGACGACATAGTGGCCGACACTATGGCGGGAGACTTGGAAAGCAAAGAGTTGCCGCTCAAGCCGTCGATCTTCAAAGTAGTCTTTGGGGTCGCCGTTCTTTTGCTCGGCGTAGCGGCGGCCCGCGTCTTTTACTTGTCGGTCGTTCAGCACGGTTTTTTCAGCGGCCTGGCACTGGCCAACGTCAACGAGGAGATACCGATAATCGCGCCGCGCGGAATAATCACCGACCGCTTCGGCACGCCCTTAGTCACCAATCAGCCGATTTTCAGCGTCTTTCTGGACGTCAGCGAGATGGTCAGGGATGGCGAGGAGAGCAAGGTTGTGGCCGCAGCCCAAAACATTCTTAATATGCCGCCCAGCGCTTTTTATTCGATTCTCGCCAAGACCAACTTGGAGAGCAACAACGCTGTCATCATCGCGACCGACATCACGCGCGAACAGTCGATCGCCATCCAGAGCCTGGACTTAAACTCCCTGAAAGTTGAGAACGACTATAAGAGGGATTACCTAAATCCTGCTTTTTCCACTTTCATCGGCTATGTCGGCCGCAGCGCCGCCGACAACGAGTTAAAAGGCCGGGCCGGGCTGGAGGCGTATTACAACAGTATCCTGCAGGGGACGGACGGGGCGACAGTCATCTACAGGAATGCGCTGGGCAAGCCGCAGGGCACGGCCACGATCGAGCCGAAAATGGGGCAAAATCTGCAGACGACGATCGACGGGCCGTTCCAGCAGTACCTCTACCAGGACATGATGATGCATATGCAGCAGATGGGAAAAACCTCAGGCTTGGCTTTGGCGATCGATCCTCAAAACGGCCAGGTTCTGGCGATGCTCAGCCTGCCCACCTACGACGGGAACAACCTCGGTCCGGCTTTAACCAACCCCGACCATCCACTTTTCAACCGCGTGGTTTCCGGCGTTTACAGCCCTGGCTCGACCATCAAGCCTTTGGACGCCACCGCGGTCTTGAAGGAAGGGCTAATCACCACCTCGACCCAGATCTTTTCTCCGGGATATCTTCTCCTGCCAAACCCTTACGATCCATCGCATCCCACAAAATTCCTAGACTGGCAGTATCAGGGATGGGTCAATGTTTTCTCGGCCATCGCCAAGTCGAGCGACGTTTTCTTCTACGAAGTCGTCGGGGGATATCAGAACCAGCCAGGATTGGGAATCTACAAGCTTATCGATTATTGGAAGACGTTTGGCTTGGGCAAGCCGACGGGCATCGACCTGCCGGGAGAAGCGAGCGGCAGCCTGCCCACCCCGGCCGAGTTCCAGAAGACGCACGGACACCCATGGCTAACCGGCGACACGTACAATGTAGCTATAGGCCAAGGAGGGCTTTTAGTCACGCCCTTACAGCTGGTCGATGCGATCTCGGCTATTTCTGACGGGGGAGTTGTTTATCAGCCGCATTTGAATCTGAATGAAAAGCCGAAGCAGATACTCAACCTCACCTCGCTGGAGCCCGAGTTCCAGCTGGTTAGGCAAGGAATGACTGATACGGTTTCGCAGCCCTACGGAACCGCCTATGTTTTGCACACCCTGCCTGTCCAGACTGCGGGCAAGAGCGGCAGCGCCCAGTACGACTTCAACCAGAAGACGAACGCTCTTTACATCGGATACGCTCCCGCCAAAAACCCGCAGATCGTGATGCTGATCCTGGTGGAGAACGCCACCGAGGGAACATTGAACGCCGTTCCTATCTTTAAGGACGTCATCAACTGGTACTACCAGAACAGAATCAAGTAAGCGCAAAATTAAAAGCGCAAAAGTTAAAGTAGGGATTAGGGACTGGGGATTAGGGTTTAGTCTGCCATCCATAATTCACAGTCCCTAACCCCTAACCCCTAGTCCCTAGTAAGTGTTTTTTGCTTTAAGTTTTGCGCTTATTTTTCCGTTCTTTTAAATTTTGCGCTTTTAATTTTGCGCTTCTTAACCTATCCTTAAGAAGCATATTTTTTAATTATTGACCTATGACCACTCTTTTGGCCGATATTTCCAGTGTTTTTTCCGGAGCAGTTTCTTCTTACGGTTACCTCGGCATAATCGCTCTGATGTTTTTAGAAACGGCCAACATTCCCGTCCCTTCGGAGGTGATTATGCCCTTTGCCGGCTTTCTTTCAGCCCGCGGAGAACTTTCCATTTGGCTGGTCGTCCTTTCCGGCGTCGCGGGTAATTTGATCGGAGCCGTTTTTTCCTATTCGATAGCCAGGCGAGTTAACGAGAACATTAAACACGAGCACAGTTTCCGGATTGCTGAGCGGTGGTTTAAGCGCTACGGAGAGCCGTCGATCTTCTTCGGGCAGCTGGTGCCTCTGGTTCGCACCTTCATCGCATTTCCCGCCGGGATGTTTAAGATGGATAAGGCTAGATTCTTCGCCTACGTTTTTTCCGGATCGTTAATATGGTCCGCGGGCTTGTCTTACATTGGCTGGTTTCTGGGCGACCGCTGGAACGTCTTGGGGCCGATCTTTAGTAGGATAGACGTTCTGGTGTTGGTTTTTGCTGCTTTGGCCGCGCTTTTCATCGTGTGGTATCATAAAAAGAATCACAAGAATAATGAAAACGATCATCGCCAATTGGAAAAGCAACCCTAACTCGGTTAAGGATGCCGTAATCCTGGCTAAATCAACCGAAAAAGCGGCGTTAAAGTATCCACAGGCCGAGGTGGTAGTCGCTCCACCTTTCCTTTATCTTACCGAAGCCAAAAAAGAGCTTAAGTACGCCAAACTAGGAGCGCAGGACTCGTTCTGGAACGAGGGAGGAGCGTATACTGGCGAGGTTAATCTGGCCCAGCTCAAAACTGCCGGGGTTTCTTTTGTTATTATTGGCCACTCGGAGCGCCGCCGCTACCTGGGCGAGAGTGACGAGGTTATAAACCGCAAAGTATCCGCCTCGCTGCGTTACGGGCTGCAAGTAGTTCTTTGCGTCGGCAACCAAGAAAGATCGGAGGATCCGATGCGCGTTATCAGCAGCCAGCTGGCGCAGGATTTAAAAGGGCTGGCGCCCGGAGATAAGGTTGAAAACCTAACCGTGGCTTACGAGCCGATCTGGGCGATCGGCACCGGCGATGCGGAAAGCCCCGACGGGGCCGCCAATGTTGCTGCGCGCATAAAGGAACAGCTTACTCGCTACTGGAAGATCGGATCGCCTCGCGTCCTTTATGGCGGCTCGGTGGATGACAAGAATATCGCAAAGTTTTTGGAAAAGGAGGAAATCGACGGCGTGCTGGTCGGCGGCGCCAGCCTTAAAGCCGCGGAATTCGGAAGGATGATAAAGGAGACAAATTCTAAATCATAAATCCGAAGTTCAAAACGCAAAGCGAAAAACGCAAAAGTTAAAACAACGGAGTTGCGCAGATGGAAAAAATCTCTCTGACAACAAAAGACAACAAAAGCATATCGGGCAATTTCTTTCCCGCCGAAAACGCCAGGGGGTGGGTTATTTATCTGCACATGATGCCGTCCGCGAAAGAATCCTGGAATAGGCTGGCCGAACGCCTGGCGAGCGACGGATACGCCGGATTAGCGATAGATCTGAGAGGGCACGGCGAATCCGCGGGCGGGCCGGAAGGCTACAAGTATTTTTCCGATGCCGAACATCAGGCGAGCATCAACGATGTCGAAGCCGCTTTTGATTTTCTTATAATGGACGGAGCTAAAACCGGCGGAATCCATCTGATCGGCGCTTCGATCGGAGCCAACCTGGCCATCGAATTTCTCGCTAAACATGAAGAAATTCCTTCCGCGGTCCTTCTTTCCGCAGGCACGAACTATCGCGGAGTTTCGTCGCTCCGCGCCGCCGAAAAACTGAAGTCCGGGCAAAAAGTTCTATTCCTTACCAGCCGCGATGACTTGGGAGCCGACGGATCCAATCCCAAACAAAACGAGACGATAATCAGCTCTCTTCCTGGGGGCGTAAAAGCGGAGAAGGTGATCTACAACGCCGCCGGACACGGGACGAACATCTTCCGAACCAAAGAAGATCCCGACCCCGAAGAGTTGATCGTCTCCTTTATCGAACGTTGACAAAGAGACTTAAAATTATATAATTCTTTTCGAGTGAGTGTTTGCAGTCCTGAACGACGATATCGATTTAGGAGTGCCGCTTCCAAGTTATGCCCCCGCTTTCAAGCGGGGGCACTTTTATTAGCGCAAAACTAAAAATGCAAAAGGAAAAACAAAGAAGCGTAAAACTAAAAGCGCAAAGTTTAAAAGATCCGACGACTAACGACCTATCGTTATTTTTAGCTTTTAGCTTTGCGTTTTACGCTTCCTAAACCCGTTTATATTTGGAATTTGGGGTTTATGATTTGTGATTTTTTTAGGATCTAGGAAGCGCAAAGCTTAAAACGCAAAATGCAAAGCAATTAACAATCGGCAGTTAGCTGTTTTATTTTTCGCTTTTAGCTTTTCGTTTTGCGCTTCCTTGGTGCTATAATTTCCCTATGGCGCGAACGATTTTAGTCAGACTCAACCTCGATATAAAAGAGAAGCCGATCGGGGCGGCGTTGCGTTTCAACGCGGCGGCGGACGAACTCAAGAAAATTTCCAAACCCAACAATAAGGTGGTTGTCCTAAGCCACCGCGGGCGTCCGCAAGGAGTGGAAAAGGAGTTGTCGCTGCGGCCCTTCGCGCCTCTTCTTTCCAAAGCTTTACGAAAAAAAGTTGTTTTTCTGGATAACGCCGATCTGAACAAGGCTCAGAGAGCGATAGAAGCTGCGCCTAACGGAGGTGTTTTTCTTTTGGAAAACCTGCGCTTTTTGAAAGGTGAAACGGAGAACGATCCGAAGCTTGGAAAGGCTCTGGCTTCGCTCGGTACCAACTTTATAAGCGACGATTTCGCCACCAGCCACCGCGCCGATGCTTCGCTTTCGGCGATAACCGGCTTTTTGCCTTCACAGCCGGGAGATCTTCTGAGAGGCGAGGTGAAGAACCTCTCTTTAGCTATGGGCAATCCAAAAAGGCCGTTTGTCCTCGTAGTCGGCGGAGCCAAAGCTAAGGACAAGGTCGGGGTCGTCGCAAACCTGCTACGGAAAGTCGATCTGGTCCTGGTCGGCGGAGCGGCTGCCAACACATTCCTAAAGGCCGAGGGCTTCGACATTAAAAAATCCCTTTACGAACCGGAAATGGTCGAAATTGCAAGCAAACTCCTGCGCAGCGGCAAGATTGAGATCCCCGAGGATTTTGTCTGGGACGGGGATAGGATTCTCGATATCGGGCCGAAAACCGCCAAGATTTATGCCGTCTACCTGCGCGGAGCCCGCTTAATCGTCTGGAACGGCCCGATGGGCATGTTTGAAAAGAAAAAGTTCGCCGCAGGAACCGCGGCGGTGGCAAAATCCGTGCTCCGCAATAATCGGGCAAAATCCGTTATCGGCGGAGGTGAGACAGTTGCGGCGCTGGGGCTAAAGAAACAGGTACAGAAGCCGAAAGCCAACATTTTCGTTTCTACCGGAGGCGGCGCGATGCTCGAATTCCTGGCTGGAGAGAGGATGGCTGGATTGGAGGCTGTTTTTAAGAATAAAAAAAGAAAAAAATAATATGGGCAAACTGATTATTTACACCGACGGGGGTTCTCGAGGCAATCCCGGGAAGGCGGCGATTGGAGTGGTTGTCGGCGACAAGGAGTACGGAGAAGCGATAGGAACGACCACCAATAACGTGGCCGAATATCGAGCGGTTGTTTTTGCCCTAAAAAAGGCCAAGCAGCTTTTGGGAAAGGAAAAATCGAAAGAAGCCGAGCTTGAGGTGAGGATGGACAGCGAACTGGTTTACAGCCAGCTGACCGGGAAGTACAAGCTGAAGGAGGAATCCCTTTTTCCGCTCTTCATCGAGATCTGGAATCTGAAGCAAGAGTTCAAAAAAGTGGAGTTCGTCCACGTTCTACGCGAGAAGAATAGGGAGGCGGACAAACTCGTTAATCAGGCTCTTGACGGATTGCTATTTTAGTTGCCAAACCTGCGAAAATATGGTATACAGTCATAGCGCGGTGGGCAAGGCAGCAGCTCCGGCCCGCAAGGGTCTAGGAGAGGAAAGTCAGATCGGA
>JAJZPD010000040.1 GCA_021811305.1 bacterium | reverse complement strand
GCCAATCCCACCCCTCTTTCTTACGAAGAGGTCGAATCGATCAAGGCCCGCATGGGCGAGGCTGAGCCGAAGATGAAAATTGATCTGCAACCGGGAGATGTGGTAAAAATCACCGACGGTCCGTTCAAGGATTACGACGGCAAGATCGCGGAGGTGGACGAGGAAAAGGGTCGAGTCAAGGTCATGGTTCCGGTCTTCGGACGGGATACCGCGGTAGAATTGGACTCGCTTCAAGTAAAAAAGATTTAACACAAATTTATGGCTAGCAAACCGATAAAAACTATAATCAAGCTGCAACTCGAGGCCGGAAAAGCCAACCCGGCTCCTCCGGTCGGAACCGCGCTGGGTCCCCAGGGAATAAACATCCAGGACTTCTGTAAGCAGTTCAACGACGCGACCAAGGATATGGGAACGGATATCGTCCCCGCTGAGATCACTGTCTATGAGGATCGCAGTTTCGACTTCAAGCTGAAGACCCCTCCGGCCTCCGACCTGCTGCGCAAAGCGGCTGGTGTCGCCAAGGGTTCGGCGGTCCCCAACAAGAACAAGATAGGCCGGATCACTCCGGAAGACATCCGGAAAATCGCCGAGCGCAAGATGGTTGATCTGAACGCTGAGGACATCGAGGCGGCGGAAAAAATTATCGCCGGCACCGCCCGCTCGATGGGTATCGAGATTTCGAAATAAGCATCAATATGGAGAATAAAAAGAGCGCTTAGGCGCTCTTTTTGGTGAGAGATCGACTGAATTAAGGAAGGTTATCCGCCTGCGCGAGAATATCCCGGGCGTAAGCCTGGGGATGAGAGCGTGGCGGACCCTCCGAAGCCCGAAGAGCGAAGGAGGGTGCTTCGGCGGATTCCGCGAAAAAATGTGAGATACCACGGGCTTACGCCCGTGGAGCTTCATCTTTTTAAAGTTATTCACTTTTACTAAACACTTATGCCTGATCAGGTCGGGGTGATTAGTAAATTCAATTATCGTTAAATACTGGTAAAAAACGAATAACTGGCGCGCGGGAGCTTAATCAGCTAAAATCAACCTATATCAATGCTTAAATCGACCATCGGACTGGAAATACACGCGGAGCTGCGGACGAAGACAAAAATGTTCTGCGGCTGCCCGAACGACCCCGAGGAGCGCCACCCGAACGTCAATACCTGCCCGGTCTGCCTGGCTCACCCGGGAGTTTTGCCGACCGCCAATGCTGAAGCGATTAAATCGGTTTTAAAGCTCGGGCTGGCTATCGGCGGCGAACTTCCGACCAGGGCGAAGTTCGACCGCAAGAGCTACTTTTATCCCGATCTGCCAAAAGGATACCAAATTAGCCAGTACGACGAGCCTTTGGTACTGGGCGGCGAGCTGGCAGGAATAAAGATCAGGCGCGTCCACCTGGAAGAAGATACGGCCCGCCTTTCCCACGCCGCGGACGGATCGGGCTCGCTTATTGATTTCAATCGCGCTGGCGTTCCTTTGATGGAGCTGGTTACCGAGCCGGTCATCCACTCGGCCGAGGCCGCGCTTAATTTTGCCAAAGAGCTGCAGCTTCTGTTGCGCTATTTGGGAATATCCAACGCCGAGATGGAGAACGGGGAGATGCGCATCGAGGCGAATATCTCCATGGCCGAGGAGGGCGCCGACTCCTTCGGAACCAAAGTCGAGGTAAAAAACATCAACTCGTTCAAGGCGGTTGAGGGGGCGATCGCTTATGAGTTGGAAAGGCAGGCCAAGGCGATCTCCGCGGGAGAAAGAATCGTCCAAGAAACGAGGGGATGGGATCCTGTCGGCAACCGGACCGTTAGCCAGCGAGTCAAAGAAGAAGCGCACGACTACCGCTATATGCCAGAGCCGGACATCCCGCCGCTGGACTTCGGCGCGGCTAACGCGATCGACCTAGCTGAGCTCAAAACGCTCATACCCGAGCTGCCGTGGGATAAGAGAAAGAGGTTTATTAATGAGTACAAGCTGGAGCCGGAACAGGCGGAGTTTCTCGCCGCCGATCCCGCTACCGCCGATTTCTTCGAGGAGGCCGCCTCGGAGTTAGCTGCTGATGATACTTCCGGCACCAAGACGCTTTTCAATTATCTTTCCTCGGATCTGCAAGGATTATTGAACGACGCTAATCTAAAGATCGACGAGCAGGATTTTAAAATAACGCCGGAAAAATTTGCCGATCTGGTAAGCCTGGTCGTAAAGCGGGAGATAACCAGTCGTTTGGCGAAAAATGTTTTATCAGAGATGTTTAAGACGGGATTGGATGCGCACCAACTCATCTCACAGATGGGGTTGGAGGAGTTCGGCGGGGAAAATCGTCTGCAGGAAATTGTCCGCGAGGCGATCGCAAAAAACCCGAAGGCCGTCGAGGATTTCAAAAAAGGAAAAGAGAACGCCTTGCAGTTTTTGACCGGCCAGGTGATGGCTAAAACCAAAGGCAGCGCCAAGCCGGAGGAGGTGTGCTCCGCGCTGTTAAAAGAATTAAAATAAACTACCGCGCTGCAAACGGCGAGGCATTGTAAATGAAAATAAAAACCCCCGCTCTAAACAGAGTGGGGGCGCTAGCTTGCACTAGCTCAGAAATTCGTCGGTCACTTTGTTGATCTTTCCGTCTAGCCACCAAAAGGCGGCTTCAATCTTTCTCCCGATAAGTCTCCTTACCCGTTTTGGGAAGGATAGAATGGCCAGTGGCGTCCCGTAGAAAATCCAAAACGGCCAGAATGATTCCCATGGAAGTGGTCCGCCAACCATAGCGTACCATAGTGAGCAGGCAAACCAGATCAGGAAAAGCGTTCCCGATGTCAGACCGACAAACATCAGGAAGAAGTAAATCAACCTCAGTGTTTTCGTCAAGGTACGGACACCCACTTTCCTTTAAAGTCAGGTGTTTATATTGCACCACAACATTTATATTTCGTCAATAGTAGGATTTTTGAGGAATTCTGCAGCGACTTTTTCCGTCTCAGAGAAACTGGACACCCAAACTATCCCTTTTTCTTTCCTAAACCAGGTCATCTGGCGCTTGGCGTAGCGGATGATTTCCTTCTCCAGCTCCTCATTCATTTCTCTCCTGTCTATTTTCCCTTGGAGGTATCTGGCGACGAAGCGGTATTCTAAGCCCAGCTCTTCCAATCTTTTCCAGCTCACTTTTTTTCGGTGGTGGAGGTCGTGAACTTCTTCGATAAGGCCTTGCTTAAGTCGGAGCTTCAAACGGCGCGATATTTTTGCTTTCAGCTTTTCACGCTCGATGCTTATTCCGAGAATCAAAGTCGGATAGGGTAGATTTCTGTTTATTTTCGGAACCGGGCGTCCGAGCGTTTCGGCAATCTCGATCGCGCGCTCCAACCTACGGCGATTTTTTATATCTATATCCTGCAGGCGATCTGGATCGGATTTTTCAAGCCGCGCCGCTAGCTGTTCCAAGCTTAGATCGGCAAGTTCTTTCCTTAAGCGCGGCTGCGGAGGAACTTCTGGCAAGAAAGGGGAGTAGATGAGGGAGTCGACATAAAAACCGGTTCCGCCACAAATTATCGGAACACCGCCCCGTCGGAAGATATCGGACAAAACTTTTAGACCCGATTGGCGGTAGTCATGGGCGGTAAAGACTCTGCGCGGCGAAGCGACGTCTAAAAGCCAGTGCGGCACGCCCCTCATTTCCTTTTTAGTGATCTTTCCGCTGCCGATGTCCAAGCCGCGATACACTTGGCGCGAATCGGCGGAAACAACTTCGGCGCCGGAGACGCCGAGTTTTTTCTTATTCCTTTCTATCCACAAAGCCAGCTTCACCGCCAAATCGGATTTCCCGGAGGCGGTTGGGCCGACGACGGCGATTATCTTAGGAACGTTTGGCGATTTCTTTTTGGAGCCTGGAGACGAGTTCATCTAAAGCGATCTCTCCTTCTTGTCCGCGGCGATAACTACGGAGGCTG
>JAJZPD010000005.1 GCA_021811305.1 bacterium | reverse complement strand
TATCGCCAGCGCCAGGGTGTAGAAAACGGTGAGTTTCAGGCGCGCTAAAAAGAAGCGGTTACGCCTTGAGGCGGTAGCCCACTCCCCTAACCGTTTCCAATAATTTTTCGTCGTGTTCATTGTCTATTTTCTTCCGCAGGTTCTTCAGGTGCACGTCCACGGTGTTGCTGAACGGCACGGCAGCGAAGTCCCAAGCGTGGTCATATAACTGCTCGCGGCTTATCACCTCGTTCTGATGCCGCATCATATATTCCAGCACCATAAACTCCTTCAGGGTCAGCGGGATTTTGCGCTCGCCGCGCGCGACGGATCGGGTGATGGTATTCAAAGTCAGATCCTTGGCCTTCAGTTCCTCGGAGATCGCCTCGGGCGGCCTCCTAAGCAGCGCTCTGATTCTAGCCACCAGCTCGCTGAAAGAAAAGGGCTTGGCGAGATAGTCGTCCGCGCCGCTGTCCAAGCCGACCACCTTGTCCTCGGTCGTCACCTTGGCAGTGAGCATCAGTATCGGGGTGGTGATTCCGCTTTCGCGCAGAGTGCGGCAGACGGCGATGCCGTCCTTTTTGGGAAGCATGACGTCTAGAATTAGCAGGTCGTAGTCCTGGTGATTGATAAGCATGCGCTTTTCGCCACTTTCTCCGTCCAGCAAATAATCTACGGCAAAGCCTTCTTTTTCCAGGCCATGCTTCACCACCTCGGCCAGCTTTTTATTATCCTCAACTATTAAAATCCTCATAACGACTAATCTATGCCTACCTTGATGAAAAGTTCATGAACGGGGGTGCCACGCACCGTGTAGCCCCACTTCGTTAAAACTTCGCGGGGCACCACTTTGTTTTTTGTGCCCAGATTATATCTTTAGGATTACAGTGCGTGCACCGCGTAGCTCCGAGGCAACAGCCAAGGAGCGAAGTGATGCTGCGCACCGCGAAGCTCCGAGGCACCAACCGAGGAGCGAAGTGGTGGACCTACGGGGAATCGAACCCCGATATCATGCATGCCATGCATGCGCTTTACCACTAAGCTATAGGCCCGAAATCATTTCAGCGAGCAACTGCAATTCTAATTGTTTTTTAGTGCCCGCGCAAGTTATTACACAAACACCGTAATAGTTTTTATTCTTAGTTCTTTTACCTATAGTTCTGGGATCCGGCTTTGTGTGATAAAAGTATTTCGTAGGGATACTAGTCTTTTTGGACCAAAACTTCACTAATTTATTAATATCCTGATCTGCTCTGTATGAAATCCTAGCTCGCAACTTATTCTTCGAAATCCCATATACATCGTTAAGTAAATCAACGTACAGCTTAACGACAATGGGATTGGCGTTACCGAGCATTAATCCCCTATGCCCAGGCCATTTAGCCCCTTCTCCCAGGTATAACATGGCTAAAGTCAATCTTTTTATATCCAAATCCGAATCAAATTTGCGTATAAGTTTATAGCTTAATTTCCTTACTGACCGTAAAAACAAAGCGCGCTCTTTTTCTCTTTTAATTTTTAGCGCTTTGGCAGCTTTCAGACGGCTGCTAGTTGATATTCTTTCCGCCTTTTCAAAATAACTTGGCGGCAACACAATGCCCTTACACCAATTTGATAGCGTGCTTTTAGACATAGGTCGACCTATCTTCTTTATGATCTCTGAATACGTGAGCCCATTGCGCCGCAAATTTATAACTTTATTTTTAAGGACCGCGTTCACATAATTATTGTACCGCAATGATAGCTATGTAACAAATAGGCTTGAACATCTAGAAATAAAACTCGATATCTGCTAGTTTAGTTATTATTAAGGTGGGGTGGCCGAGCGGCTGAAGGCGGCAGTCTTGAAAACTGCTATACCCGCGAGGGTATCGTGAGTTCGAATCTCACCCCCACCGCTTTGGATAATCTATTATGAAATACCTTATTTTCGATTTTGACGGCGTGCTGGGAGACACTAATCGAGAGAGGATCGATGTTATTAAGGAGATAGACAATGTCTCCGAGGAGGAGGTTGTCGCGTCTTCCGAGCGGTATTGGATGCAATCCCACCACACTAGGAACGCAGATTTGTCGGAGGAGAAGATCGGCGAAATGCTGGAGTGGACTAGAAGGTTCGGCGAAGCAATGGCTGAAAGGGATTTTAGTTTGTTCGACGGATTCATCTCGGAAATAGCAAGCATAAAAGACGCCAAGCTGGCTATCGTGTCCAGCGGTTCTAAACTGTATATAAAGCCGAAATTGGAAAGCAGCGGCCTCGCATTCACCCATATTCTAACCTTCGAGGACCATCATTCAAAGGAAGAAAAGCTCGAAAGGATATGCCGCGATTGGGGAGTATCAACTGGCGAAATCTATTTTTTTACCGACACGGTTGCTGATGTCAGAGAGTTGGAAAATATGTTGGATCGTAATAAGATATACGGGTGTTCTTGGGGTTACCAAGGCAAGGAGAAGCTATCCTTAATCCTAGACAGCGAACATATTTTTAATAATTTTTCTGACATCCGAGAAGTTTTTCCGGAAAATCAAACCAGTGCATAGAAAATCGCCCGACATTTCGTTTATCGCTCCCCACCTTTTGATGGGGTCGCAACCGACCGATCGCGCCTATCGCGAACTGGAAAGCGACGACGTGAAATTAATCATCAATATGCGGATCTTTCCCGACGGGCGCAATAAGACGCTTATACCGACCAAGAACTTCCGCGCCTTTGATGCTCCGTTCTTTCCGGTGCCGATGCGCTACCTTTTCCGCGGAGCCCGCCTGGCCTTAGAGCACATCAATAACAACGAGACAGTTTTCGTCCACTGCCGGCAGGGCAAGCACCGCTCGGCAATGATGGTCGCAGCCATTCTCATCGCCCTCGGGCGCTCATCTGATGAGGCGAGGAGGATTATTAAGGAAGGGCGGCCGGTCGCCAACCCCGATCTCTTTTATATCCGCCAACGCATCAAACAATTCGAGACCGCCTGGAACAAGAGAAACAGAAAGAAACAAGCTTAGATGACCGCTAGCAAGCGCGCCGGAACAATCATCATCGCCGCATTTATTATTTTGATCGCTGCGTCAGCAGTAACCGTGTTCGAATCTGCCAAAAAACCGGCCAGCGCTCCCCAACCTTCGGTAACCCCTTCTCCCTCCGGCAAGACCTGGATGATCTCGAGTTCGGCCTATGACTTGCTCTCTTCCTCAACCTCCGGCCAGGCCCTCGCTCAGAAATTCTTTAATTCCAGCCGCTCGATTATTGTCGTCGGCAGCCGTAACGCACAGAGCTACGGCGGCGCCTCCCTTGCCCTTTATTTCACCAGCTTCGCTGATTTTGAAAGTAAGATGCCCACGGAAACGACAAGCGGCGCGCAGTACGCCGTCTTCGACGATGAAAATTGGAGGTATACTCCCGTTGCTGAACAGAAAAATATTGACCTTTATTTCCAGAAGTTCAGCAACCTGGCGCAGCAGTACGGGCTAAAGGTTATCGCCAGCCCCTCGCCCGATCTGGCAAACGCCCTGCCTCGAAAAACCTCTTCCCTTTATAGCGACTATTTAAGCGACACGATCGCCGGCAGTGCGGCCAAGTGGTCGGATGTTTTCGACATCCAGGCGCAAGGGCTGCAATCCGATCCCCAAAAATACGCCACTTTCGTTTCCGCGGTTGCGAAGCAGGCCAAGGAAATCAATCCCGGAATCGAGGTGGTTGCCAGCCTCTCGACCAATCCGAGTAGCCGTCTCGTCTCTCCGCAGACTCTGCTTCAAGACATTCAACTTACCCAAGGAACGGTGGACGGTTACTGGCTGAACATTCCCCAGAAATCCTCTTGTCCGAGCTGCGGCGCGGCTAATCCTCTAGTAGCCATCCAGCTACTTTCGCTTATTGAGAAGGAAGCGCCTAACTCGATGCCGAACTGATATAAGCAAAGATCGCCTGGTAGACCAAATATTGACAAAATGCGCTTGCAGTGTTATTCAACAAGTATTGTTTTGGTTGCTCCCCTAAATTGGAGGTGAGAGTTTGGCTATCGAAGCCAGAAAGATTAATGTTCGCGGAACCAACATCTTTGTTCACGAAGTAGAACGGTCCAATGGGCTCCCGTTCGGTGCAACGCTGGAGTGCGAAGGAGAAATATTTTCTGTCGCACTAATCAGCAAGGACGTGCTGACAAAGACACGTTGGCCGAACCACATGATCTCAAAGGCGGCCTACTCTTCTCTGCTCAGCACGCTGAACGGCATCTTTGGACCGACAGTCCAATTTGATTGGATTAACAAGACGAAAGTTCGTCGTAACCGCCGCCGTTAAGTTTTAGTTCCTTGGGAGGCCCTGCGCCTCCCTTTCCCATCTATAAGCAAACAAAAACCGCCATGTATTGGCGGTTTTTGTTTTTCTCTAATCGCCGATCTTAGCCGTTGTAGGTCAACGTAACGGTGCTGCCGCTGTAGTTGGTCTGTAGGCCGTAGGCGCCGGAGAAAACGTTCAACGGAACCATCGAGCGGCCGACGGTGTTGTTGGTGTCCAGGTACGGAGCCGGGTTAATGACGTACGGGCTTCCATTCAAAGTCGCGCTCGTCTTGCCAATCCATAAGTCCAAATTGTGTCCGTTCCAATCGGCGACGGCCTCTTTCGGACCGGTGGCGCTCCAGCTACCGACCGGGTAGACCGATCCGCCCAAAGCCGACTCAATCGGATAGTAGATCGGCAGGTAGATCGTGCCATTGGTCATGGTTGGAACGGAGTCCATCGTAAAGTCGGTAGTCGCGCCGTTCTTAGTAACCTGCATAGTATCGCTGCCGATGGTGAAGGTGATGACAGTCTGGTTGCTGACCGGCTGCGGGTTCGGGTTACTTACATAGTAACTAGCCGGAGCTATGTTCGAGAGCGGGCCCTCGACACCGGAAGTGTCAACAGCCGAAACCTGGTAGTAGTAGGTGTTGCCCGAAGCAACATTGTTATCGAAGTAGTTGGTCGAGCCGCTGGTCGTACGGAAGGTAACGTTACTGTTATTAACTCCGCGATAAATCTTGAAGTAAGAAACCGACGGACCGGAGTAAGTCCAGTAGAGACTTATACCGCCGGACTGCGCACTGGCCGAAAGGTTAGTCACTTGTCCGGGACCAGACGGCTGATTGTTTTGCAGGCTCGCGCTCACCTCGTTAGAGAACGGACCTTGGTTGCCGGAGTTGTCGACAGCCAAAACCTCGTAATAGTAGATGGTGCCGACACTAGCTCCGTTATCCGAGTAAGAGGCGGTGTTGCCGTTAGTCGAGGCGTAGTAGCCGAGGTTGCCGTTACCCGTGCCGCGATAAATCTTGTAGTAAGCGGCCTGATCGCTGCCGGAGTAGCTCCACGTCAGGTTAATCGAGTTGGACGCCGGGGAGGCCGAAAGGTTGGTTACCGCATTAGGAATAGAATTCGGCGAATACGGAGCGGCCGAGGCGGTATTTGACTGGCCGGACTGGCCAGAACCGTTCATTGCCACTATGTAATAGTAGTAAGTCGTTCCCCCGCTGACCGAGGTGTCGGTGTACCAGTTGTTGGAAGTCTCGGTGTAGTAAGTGAAATCGTTGGTGTTTCCGGCGCTGCGGTAGATGTTGTAGCCGCTCACTTGTCCGTTGGAATACGGAACCGACCAAGTCAGGGAGATTTGGTTGTAGCCGCCCGAAGCCACCAAGTTGGAAACCTGCGAAGGCGGATTGATTAGCGAGTACGGAGTGGCCACGGCCTGGTTCGACATAGAACCGGTGCCGTAAGAATTCACCGCCGCCACCTGGTAGTAGTAAGTAGTGCCATTGGTGACATTAGTGTCGGTCCAATCCGGGGAGGTCACGGTTTGCACGAAACCCTCTCCCCCGGAGTAGGTGCTGCGGTAGATATTGTAGTAGCTGACGGACGAACCGTTCGGAGCGGACCAGATCAGGTTAACCTCGCCGGCGCCGGCCAAGGCGCTCAGGTTGGTGACCTGTCCCGGCGCATTGTTGGTGGTCGGCTGAACCGATCCGGACGGAGTCAAAGTGACTTCATTAGTCGGAGAGCTGCGTCCGACGCGGTTGAAGGCGCGGACTTCGTAGGTGTAGCTGTTGCCCGAAGAAACGTTGTAATCAACATAGGAGGTGCGGTCGATGGTGGCGATATTACTCATCGCTCCGCCGTTATCGCTGCGGTAGACGTAGTAGCCCAAAACTCCGGCGCCGCCGTTAGACTGAACGGACCAAGCCAGAGAGTTATAGCCGGTGCCGGCTACGCCAGCTAGCTCGCTCATCACCGGCGCGAAAGCCGTGTTGCCGGCTATGACGGTGTTGCCGAAAGGCGTTAAAGCCACCTCGTTGGAAACGGTGGTGTTCTGAGTGACGACGGTCTGGGTCTGCTGCGCGACCGGAGCGACCTCATAGTAATAAGTGCGACCGTTAACCACGTTGCGGTCGACGAAGGCGGTGTTGGAGGTCTCGGCGTAGTAAGCCAGATTGTTCGGGGTAGTTCCGCGGTAGATGTAGTAAACCACATTGTTCTCTCCCGGCTGATTGGCCCAAACCAGCGAGATTTCGCCGTTGCCGGCGGTACCGGTTAGGTTGTAAACCGCGGTTAAGCCGTTGGCGGTCGTCGACGGTCCCCCGAAAGCCGAGGTGAAAGCAGTCAAACCCGAGCCCAAAAAATTAATCGAGGCCGACAAATTACCAAAAATAAACCTTAAGAGGCTTAAGGCCAAAAGAACAACGAGTACTATTACCACCGTACGGATGGTGTGGGTCCTTTGATCCATTTTTCTTGTTTAAAGCTTGTGCCGGCCGTTTTGGCCAACTAAGTTTCCAGTAAAGCAGAAAAGATGGTTTTTGTCAAGGAAGGGTATATTTAAACAACAAAGTTTAGTATTTTGTCCGGCACGTAGATTACTTTGCGTATCACGCGGCCTGTCACCTGTTCCCTTACGGCTTCAATCTCCATGGCGGTGTCTTGCGCCTCATTCTGGCTCAATCCCTTGGAAACTGTAATCCTACCCCGAACTTTGCCGTTTACCTGAATAACCAACTCGACGGTTTCGTCCTCGGCCGCTTTCGGGTCGAATTTCGGCCAGGCCGAACGGTGAATCGAGTATTTCTCACCCGATTTTTCCCAGAGCTCCTCGGTTAGAAACGGAGCGAGTGGAGAAAGTATTTGGAGGAAAGCTTTGAAATCTTTTTCTCCCGCCCCTTCTTTTTCGAAGCGGTTCAGGATGATCATCAGTTCGGAGATAACGGTGTTGTAGTGAAGGCTGGCGAAATCGTCGGTAATCTTCTTGATGCTCGGATGCAGCCACTTCGACAAGCTTTTTTGCTTGGCAAGATCGCCGTTGCCGATATTCCAGGCGCGGTTCAAAAATCTGACGACGCCCATTATTCCCGCGTCACGCCAATCGCCTCCCTGCTCCAGCGGAGCCAAAAACATTAGATACATGCGGACCGCGTCGGCGCCGTACTTTTTAATGTACTCGTCCGGGTTAACGACATTGCCCTTCGACTTCGACATCTTGGCGCCCTCCTTGATGAGTAGGCCGTGGGCGCGGAAGACCTTGAACGGCTCGCGGAAGCCGACGAATCCCCAATCATTCAGAGCCATAGCTACGAACCTAGTGTAAAGCAGATGCAGGACCGCGTGCTCGGCGCCGCCGATATACATGTCAACCGGCAGCCATTTTTTGGTAACCTCAGCGTTCCACGGCAGCTCGACGAGCTTGACCGTTTTCTTCGTTCCGGAGTTTTGGGCGACCGCGGCTTTGGATTCTTTCATTCCCAGGTTGGGATAACGCAAATAGTACCACGAGGAGTCGAGGAAGGTGTCGGAAACGTCGGTCTCGCGGCGCGCCTTGCCGCCGCAAACCGGACACTTGGTTTTATAAAAAGACTCAACCGAAGAGAGCGGCGAGCGCCCGCTGCCCGTAGGGCGGAAGTCTTTGACCATCGGCAGCTTCACCGGTAGGTCTTTTTCCGGAACCGCGTACCAGCCAGGCATCTCCTTGTTTTCTCCTTTGTTCGCGGCGGCGCACGCTTCGCAATAGATCATCGGGATCGGGGGGCCCCAGTACCTCTGGCGAGAAATAAGCCAATCGCGCAGGCGGTAGGTGGAAACCTTCTTCCCGCCGACATGGTCGACCAAGTCGGCCTTCGCCTCCTCGGACCAGCGGCCGTTGAACTTGCCGGAGTTGACCAAATACCCGTCGCCAGAGAACGCTTCGCGCGGAGCGGAAGAGGCGGAAGCGTCTTTTTCCGGGGAAACGACGGTTTTGATCGTGAGCCCGAACTTTTTGGCGAACTCGAAATCGCGCTCGTCATGAGCCGGAACCGCCATGATCGCTCCGGTGCCGTAAGCGGCCACGACGTAGTCGGCGATGTAAATCGGTATCTCCTGGCCGTTGGCGGGATTGACCGCCTTCACACCCTTAAGCTCGACTCCGGTCTTCGTCTTCTTCTCGGCTATGCGCTCGCTTTCGGCCTTTTTGGCGGAAACGGCGATGTACTTGTCGATTTCTTGCTCGTTGCCGGCTTCTTTCTTCAAAGTCTCGACGATCTTATGCTCCGGCGCCAGGACCAGATAGGTCGCGCCGAAAATCGTATCCGGTCGAGTGGTGAAAACCTCGATGTTCCGCAGCTTGCCGTGCACCGGAAAGCTTATCAGAGCTCCGACCGATTTTCCGATCCAATTACGCTGAGCGACCTTCACCTTCTCCGCCCAATCCATCTTGTCCAAATCTTTGAGCAGCTCCTCGGCGTACTTGGTTATTTTGAAAAACCACTGCTCCAGTTCTCTCTTCTCCACTTTGGTCCCGCATCTCTCGCACTCGCCGGCGATGACTTGTTCGTCTGCTAGAACCGTCTTGCAGGAAGGACACCAGTTGACCGACTGCTTCTTGCGGTAAGCCAGGCCGTGCCGCCACATTTGCACGAAAAGCCACTGCGTCCATTTGTAATATTCGGGATCGTATGTTTCCAAACGCTCGTTCCAAGAAAAGCCGTTGCCGATCGTCTGCAGCTGTCGATAGAAGTTCTTTTCGGAAACTTTGGCCTGCTGCGCCGGATGAACGCCTTTTTTGATGGCGTAGTTCTCCGAGTGTATCCCGAAGCCGTCCAGTCCGATCGGCTCGAAGACGTCGTTCCCCTGCAGTCTTTTAAAACGGCCGTAGACGTCGCTGCCAATAAAGGCGTAGGCGTTCCCGACATGCAGCCCCTCGGCCGAGGGGTACGGGAACATCATAAGGTTGTAATAAGGCTTCTTGGCGGTTTTGCGGTTCGGCTCGTAAGCGCCGCTATCTCCCCACTCCTTTGTCCATTTCTTCTCAAGCTTGGAAAAAGGAACTTCGCGGCTGAAGCTTTTCCTAGCGGGTTTTCCGGATCTTTTCGGATTTGGCATGGATTAATATTAACCAATCGCCCGGCGGGTTGTAAAATAAAGACGAATCTTTCACATACTAACTTGATGCGCTTTCCAGGAAAATTTCCGCCCGCAGCGTCAAAAACCGACAGCTTTACCTTAGCCGAGATATTAATAACCGTACCGTTTTCATTAACCCGGCGCGCCTTTACGAACAGGCGCATGACTCGCGGAGAATAAACGACTTAAACCGCTTGAACTTGGCGGTAAGCGCCGCGCAAAATGAGTTTGGCTCGTCGATTCTCGGAAATAAAAACACTATCTATGTTTCGCTGGCCGACACAACCAGCACTTGCGCCAACCTCGGCCTATCGCAGCTTCCCGCCGGATACTCCTATCATTGCGCCGACGCCTCTTCTCTCACCAAACCCGACGGCACCGGCTGGCTGCCGGTCAATCTCGCCTCCGCAGGTTCGCCTCTAAGCATCTTGCCGGTTGATCCGGTGAATTCCGCCGCCAGCGGGCTTTACTATACCTACAGCGCCAGCAACTCCTACGAACTAACCGCACCCATGGAGTCCGCCACCTATTCCATCGCCGGAGAAAAAGACGTTACCTCTAAAGACGGCGGGCCAAATGATTATCTATACGAGGTCGGCAGCAACTTGAATCTTTATAACAGCGGCGGTATCGCGCTCAACGGCGCCTTCAACCAGCTCACCTCTCCCTACACTCCCGGCTGGGACATTTCGTTAAACGGCACCTACAGGCCGACTACCGGCTTCAGTTCAGGATATAACAGCGGCGTCACGAGTTCGACCGTCGGTTACCACGCGCACGCCAATCCGTCCGCCGGGCTGAACGGAAGCGGCGGCGTCGAGGAGATCGACCGAAACTGTTTGTATGGATATTGCCACCGCTGGCTGGGAATAAACTACGGCTGGGCGGCGCCCGCAACCTCGATGGGATGGAGAAACGGGACAAAAATAACCGTCCAGTTCATGGCTAAGGTCGATACGGCGGGCAAGCAGGTCGCTTTCGGCCTCTACCATTACTCCTCTTCCTCGGCAGTCTATACCTTCAGCGGCGCCTGGTCGACGCAAACGCTATCCGCGGCCAACAAGTGGCAGAAAATATCGCAGACGTTTACCGCGACAACCGATTGGGAGATGTCCGCGCACTCTGTTTCTTTATACATCTATGGGCATTATGGGCCCGAAGGGACCCTGGCGGTGGACGACGCAAGCGTCACCTATGTCAGATAATATTAAAAATCCTGAAGGCGTTCTCCACCGTGCTTTCCGCGATTTCGGCATAGGAGACGGAACGGATCTCCGCCAACCTCTCGGCAACCTCTCTCACGTAGAGCGGCTCGTTGCGCCGGCCGCGGTGCGAGCGCGGAGCAACGTAGGGCGCGTCAGTCTCCAAAAGTATTTTTTCCGGCGGAACAGAACGGACCGCTTCGTCGTAATCGTTGGTAATCGTCAGGACGCCGCCGAAAGAAAAATAAAAACCGAGGTTTATGAGCTTTTGAGCCTCTTCCTTCGAACCGGTAAAAAAATGAATTATTCCGGCGCGCGCGGGATCAAGCAGCTTGCGATTCTCTTCGAACACCGCAATCAGGTCGCCGAAGGCCTGGCGGCAGTGAATCATCAGCGGTTTTCTTAGTTCGGCTGACAGCTTGATTTGCTTAAGGAATTCCGACCGCTGCTTTACCTTCGCCTCCTCTTCCCGACCCTCTGGCAGGTGAAAATAATCCAATCCGCACTCGCCGATCGCCACCACCTTGGGGTGCGAAGCGAGCCGGAAGTATTCCTCGCCAAGCTCTCCGCCTCGGCTCTTTAAACTCTTGGTTTCCTCGCTGCCGCCCAGCTCCTCGGCATCATGGAAAGATTCGTGGGTGTGAATAGGATGCAGTCCGACCGCGGCGTAGAGACCCGGATGATTCTCCGCCAATTTAATTGCGACCCTCGACGTATCAAGCTGCGTGCCGACATTAACCGCCCAGACGCCGGCATCCAGCGTGCGCTTAATCACCTCCTCGCGATCCTGATCGTAAGCGGCGAATTGCAGGTGGGTGTGGGCGTCGAAAAGCTCGGGACGGTTCATGAGATCTTAGGGAAAAGCGGAGAAAGCTTCTTGACTCTGATAGCCTGGCCGGCGCCGTGCTTGATCGATGCCGCAACCTTGGAGGCGGCTTGCGGTATGACTAGCGATGCCAAGCCGGCGACGCTTTCCAATAAAGAAACTAAATTAAACATAATCGCCTCGAAGCGAGGATCGTCTTCTTTCAGCTCCCAGGGGCGCGAAGCGTTGAGGTAGACGTCGCCGTCTTTTACCAGATCCCAGATCGAGCGCACCACCTCGTGCAACTTGAACTGGCTGGCATAAAAAGCGACGTTTTTCTCGGCTTCGATAATATTTTGTTCCAGAGACTGATCCAGCTTCCGCTCCTTTCCGGATATCTTCGGCAAACGCGCGGCCAAAGTCGTCACGCGCGAGGCGAAGTTGCCAAAGCCGTTGGCCAGGTCGCCGTTGTAGCGGTCCTCGATTTTTTCAAAACCGAAATCGCCGTCCTCGTCGGAAGGAATCTCTCGCAGCAGATAGTAGCGCAGAGCATCGCTGCCATATTTTCCCGCCGCTTCGTAAGGATCGACGACGTTGCCCAGCGACTTTGACATCTTCTCGCCGCCGACATTGATGAAGCCGTGAACAAAAATCTTCTTCGGGAGAGGAAGGTCGGCTGAAAGCAGCATTCCCGGCCAAATGCCGGCGTGGAAGCGGAGGATGTCCTTGCCGATGACATGAATGTCGGCCGGCCACCACTTCCGGAACTCAATCTCGTCCCGACCGTAGCCGATCGCCGAAATATAATTGGAAAGTGCGTCGCACCAAACATACATGGTCTGGGTTGAATCTCCGGGAACGGGTATCCCCCATTCCACCTTTTCCTTGGGGCGCGAGAAACTCACATCCTCCAGCCCGCTTTTGATGAGCGACAAGATCTCGTTGCGGCGGCTCTCGGGACGGATCTCCAGCTGTCCCGATTTAATGAGCGCCTCGATCTGTGAAGAATAGCGCGAAAGGCGGAAGAACCAGTTTTTCTCTTCCACCTCCTCCGGCGCTTTCTTGTGTATCGGGCATAATCCGCCGACCAAGTCTTTTTCGGTAATGAACGCCTCGCAGCCGGAGCAGTACAAGCCTTTATAGCTCTGCGGATACAGATCGCCTTTTGCTTCCAGTTTTTTCCACAAGGCGACGGCGCCGGGATGGTGACGCTTCTTGTCCGATGTGCGGATAAAGTCGTCGTTAGAAAGATCGAGGGCTTTGCGCAGCCCCTTAAACTCCTTTGCCAAGCCGTTAACGAAAACCTGCGGCGTCTGATTTTTGGCTGCGGCCGAACGGGCGATCTTTGAGCCATGCTCATCGGTTCCGGTCAAGAATAATACGCGATCGCCGTAGCGGCGGTGCAGCCGCGCCAGAAAATCTGCCTGAATCAGCTCGAGAGCGTAGCCGATGTGCGGTTTGGCGTTGGTGTAAGCGATCGAGGTCGTGACGTAGAATTTTTCTTTCATTGGATGGTTGCCTTAATTAAATACCGGTGGTGAAAAAATCGCGGAGTTTTCTGCCGGAATTAGATTAGCCGTGACGAGCGGGTGCTAGTTTTCTGCCTGGCGCTGCTCTCTACCACCTCGCCGAAGAAAGCGGCCAGCGGGACCGCCAAAACCAGTCCGACATAACCCAATATCTCGTATCCGGCCAGAAGCGATAGAAGGATGATGGCCGGGTGGATTTCGATCGCCTTTTTCATAAGAAGCGGAACAAAGATGTTGCTCTCGATCTGGCCCACGGCCAGGAAGTAAATGAGCGTGTAGAAGCCCAGGGGCAGCGAGGTGGTCAGGGCCGCGACCACGGCGAAAGCTCCGGAAAAGATCGGACCGACGATCGGCACCAGCTCAAGTATTCCGGCGACCACTCCCAGAAGCAGGCTGTAGTGCACGCCCATAAGATAGAGGCCGAGGAAAACCATCGTGCCGACGATGAGGCAGAGAAGAAGCTGTGCCTCCGCCCAGCGGCTGATTTTCCGCTTGCTGCGGCGATATAAATTGATGGCTTTGGTTTCGACATCCACCGGCAGCACCGAAAGAAGGAAGCGCTCAGCCCCCTCTTTGGAGGTGGTCAGGTAAAAGGAAAGTATGATGACCGAGATGGCGTAAGCCGCTCCGCCGAGGAATTTGCCGAGCAGGCCGAAAAAGGAGACATTTCCGGAAAGGAGCGTCCCGACCAAGTTTTCCAGGTTGGGAGAAGAGACCGACGGAACGCTGACGTGAACGTTGGCGTAGCCCAAGAATTGGCTGGCGATGCTCGAGAAGTTATTAAGGAAGTTGGTGAATTCGAAAATAGCAATCGGGGTCACGCTGTAAATGGCGAAAAAAAGCACGGCGAAAAATACGAGAAAAACAATAATGGTCGCGAGTATCCGCGGGATGTGCCATTTTTCCAGCCGGCTGACGAATCCATCGAGAGCCGCCGCCAAAACTAGCGCCATAACGAAAGCGATGACCGCCTCCTTGGCTAAATAAATGAAGAGCGCGAAAGCGAAAATGGCGAGCACTTTCCAGATGCTCCCCCAGCTTATCTCAACGGACATGCGCTCCCTTTCCATCAACTATATATTAGTGCAGAGTGAGAGCGTTTTGCAATTTTTCCTGGCTGTCGAATGGGGTAATGACCGCGAGGTTCAGCCGATCGTCGCGGAAAATTTCCTGGGCGAGCTTAAGGACATCGCCGGCGGTGACCGCCCTTATCCTCTTTTCGATTTCTTCCACCGGCATCGTCTTTCCGGTTACGACTTCCATGCCGCCGTAAAAGTTGGCTATCTGGTCCGAGGTCTCGATCTCCATCATCATTCCGCCAATGGTGTGTTCTTTTGCCAATTCAAGCTCCTTAGCGCCAACCGGCTTCTCTTTAAGGTCTTTTATCACCTCTAAAATGGCCTGGGTAACTTCAATGATCCGGCCATTATCTATGCCGGCGGAAACTGCCAGGTAGCCATGATCGAAATAGAGATCGGCGCCGGCGCGGACGTAGTAAGCCGCGCCCATTTCCTCGCGGATTTTCTGGAAAAGGCGTGAACTCATACTCCCCCCCAAGATGTCGGATAAAACTTGGAGAGTAAACCTACGCTCATCGAAAGCGTCAAAAGCGCGCACCCCAAGCACAAGATGAGTCTGGTCAGACTTCTTGTTTTTCAATAAAAGCTGCGGCGCGGACTGCTTTTCGACAGTCTTTTCCCGCGCCCCTCCTTTGCCGGCGGGGATAGCGGAAAAGGCCTGTTCAACTTTTTTCACTGCCTCCTCGTCGTTAATGTCTCCGGCCACTATTACTATGGTCGAGCCGGCCAGATAGCGGTCGCGATGGTATTTCAGAAAGTCGTCGCGGGTAAGTTTTTTGATAATCTCCTTCTCCCCGGCGACGTTCCAACCGGCCGGCTGATCGCCGTACATAAGCGAAGTGAAGAGATCGCCGACATTACGCATCGGCAAGTCCTCGTACATGTTGATTTCCTCGACAATAACTCCGCGCTCCTTGCTGACTTCGGCCTGATCAAAAGTCGAGTGCAGGTAAATATCGGCCACCACGTCCAGTATCTGGTCAAAGTGGCGATTCTCCGCCTTGGCGTAATATCCGGTATAGTCGACGCTGGTGAAGGCATTGTAGGAAGCTCCTAGCCCGTCGAGCTCGGAGGCGATATCGATGCTGCGCGGCCGCTTCTCCGTCCCCTTGAAGACCATATGTTCCAGAAAATGCGAGAGGCCGTTGATATTCTTGGATTCGAAAGCCGAACCCGCCTCGACCAGCACCAAGACGGTGGTTGTCGGACTGCCGGGTTTCGGCACGGTGATTACTCGCAGTTGGTTGTCTAAAGTTGTTTTTTTGTACTCCATCATCTGGAAAATAAATTAAATTCACCCAAAAAGCAAACTAGAAGCACAAAGAAGCGCAAAGCTTAAAGCGCAAAATGCAAAAGAATTGACGACTGACGACCTGTCGTTGTTTTTTCGCTTTTAGTTTTTCGCTTTGTGCTTTTATTTTTGCGCTTATTTTAGTTTCTCCTCCAGATATCCCCTTAATTCAGAGATACCAACTCTTTCTTGCTGCATCGTGTCGCGGTCGCGGACGGTTACCGCGTGATCGTTTAAAGTATCGAAATCAATCGTAACGCAATATGGCGTGCCGATCTCGTCCTGCCGGCGATACCTCTTGCCTATCGACTGCGTTTCATCATAATCGACGGCGAAATGCTGCCGCAATTCGGATGCGACCTCTTTGGCAATCGATGAAAGCTCTTCTTTGGCCGAGAGCGGAAGAACCGCAGCTTTGAAAGGCGCTAGGTCTTTTGGCAGGCGCAGGACAGTCCGCAATTCCGTCTCGCCGCTCGCGGTTCTCGCTTCTTCTTCATGGTAGGCCGAACAGATTACCGCCAGCGCAGCGCGGTCGATGCCGAAGGTCGGTTCGATGGCGTGCGGAACAAACTTTTCGCCCGTCTTCGGATCGGCATAGCTCATATCGGCGCCGCTCTTCTCCGCGTGGTTGCGCAGATCAAAATCGGAGCGATAGGCGATTGCCTGAAGCTCCTTTACGCCGAAGGGGAAGTTGTATTCAACATCGACGGTGCGCTTCGAGTAGTGCGCGCGTTCCCCTTCCGGAACCTCGCGAAAGCGCAAATCTTCATCGCGGAGGCCGATGGCCTTCATCCACCTTTTCATTTCGCCGAGCCAAAATTCGAAATGCCTCTCCCACTCCTCGGGCCTGACAAAATATTCAAACTCCATCAGGTTGAACTCTTTCAGGCGGAAGATGAAATTTCCGGTGGTTATCTCGTTGCGGAAAACCTTGCCGGTCTGGGCGATGCCGAAAGGCAGTCTCTTCCGCGTGACGCGCAGGATCTCCGGGAAATCGACGAACATCCCCTGGGCCAACTCGGGACGCAGATAGGCTGCAGCCGTTTTTTCTTCAGTCGGGCCGATGTAAGTCTTGAACATCAGGTTGAACTGCCGCGGCTCGGTCAGCTCGTTCCCCTCCGGGCTTTTAATACCCGTTTCCTTTATTTTCTGACCCATCTCCTCCAGGGACATTCCGCTCGGATCTATTCCCTTGTCTTCCAAGATGTGATCGGCGCGGTAGCGGACGTGCGTCACCTTGTCCTCAACCAGCGGATCGGTGAAGTTTTCGAGATGGCCGGAAGCCTCCCAGATCTTCGGATTCATGATGACGGTCGATTCCAGCCCGACCATGTCCGGACGCGATTCGACGAAAAACTTCCACCATGACTCTCTAATATTGCGCAGGAGAGAGGTGCCCAAGGGGCCGTAGTCCCACGAGTTCTGCAGTCCGCCATAAATCTCCGAGCCGGGAAAAATAAATCCGCGGTTGCGGGAAAGGGTGACGATTTTCTCCATCAGCTCCTTGTTCTGGTCGTTGGCCATAAATTCTTGGTTTTATACTAAATGAAAAACGAATAAGTGACTAGTGACTAGAAAAAAACGCAAAACTAAAAGCGCAAAGAAGCGCAAAGCGAAAAACACTTACTAGGGACTAGGGGTTGGGGGTTAGGGACTGCGAATGATGGATGGCGGACTAAACCCTAATCCCCAGTCCCTAATCCCTACTTTAACTTTTGCGCTTTTCGCTTTGCGCTAAATCCTAAGCACGAAATCCTAAATCCGAAACAAATTCGAAATTACAAGCTTTAAATTACAAACACGAACGCGTTTTGGATTTGTGATTTGTAGTTTGTGATTTGTTTAGGATTTCGTATTTAGGATTTCTGATTTTTCCTCTGTTTCGGGTTTAGAATTTCCGCTATTTTGCCTTTTACGCTTTTAATTTTGCGCTTTATTTATGACCTATTGCTGCACGATTCCCTGCCCGACGCTTACTGTCGGATCGCTGGGAAGCAGGGTGGTTATCGGCGAAGAGGAGGCGGTGAGCGTACCTCCGGCAAAAGCGTCGGTCGCCGAGGCGTCGGTCTCGCCGAGTATCGTCATATAATTTCCGGCGTCCGAAGCCTGCGGCGTCGCCGAGACCTGGAAAACGACCTGAGGCGGAGTGGTTAGCAGTCCGGTGGTCGCCGGCAGGTTGCCGATCTGCCAAACCACGGAGTTGGTCGACTGATCGTAAACAAGAGTCGAAGAGGAGTTGTTCTGCGCGGCGCCGACGAATGTGACGCCGGGCGGCAGCTGTGCCTGCACGGTAAGATTACTAACGTCAGTGGCGTAGTTAACTACGCTCCAGTGGATAGAATACTCGGTGGCTTGGCCGACTTTTGGCGGCCATGGACCCGTGTTTACGATGCCAGAGGCTGCGTCGCGGAAATAGCCGGCCGATTTCACCGCGATCTGCCCGGCAACCTTAGCCTCGGACATAGCCAAAGTCTGTGTCTGTCCGGCGTTAATCAGATAAGGGACGGTCGGCGAAGAAGCCTGGGCTTTCACGGTCACAGTAAAATCTTTGTCGTTCAAATACCGTATCGGGTAGGAGCTGTCTAGGCTGACGGAAAAAGAGACAGTGCCTGAGGCATTAGCTCCTAAGGAGGAAAGCTGGGAAAGAGTGGTGTGCGACCAGGTGATGGTGTTGTTATAGCCGCTGAACGAGCCGTTGGTTTGCAGGGTTCCCCAGTTGAGCATCGATCCCAAAACCTGAGCTTTGAGGTTGATATTACTGAAGGTCGAAGGAGTGTTGTTGGCGTAAGTCAGAACGTAATTCAGCGTCTCGCCGGGATAAATGGTCTGATTCGGATCGCCGCCATTAAGAGAAATGCTCAGAGAAAGCGGCGACTGGGCGATCGTCATATTCACGGTTTGCGAGGTCAGGACGTAATCTTGCCCGTCAACCGTTCCGACGAGAGAAGCGGCCATCGGGAAGTTGGAGTTATCCGGCAGACTAGCCTGTCCCGTCACGGTCACTTGCCCACCCCCTCCGTTAGGGACCTGCCCGAGATCCCAAACCGGCTGGCTGCTGGTGGTAGTAGGGTTGGCCGAGATCGGCGCGTAGCCAGACGGATAATCAAACTCCAGCTTCAGGTCGCTCACAGTGCTCGTGCCATTATTGGCGTAAGCTGCGGTCAGCGAAAAGTTCTCTCCGGAAAAAACGGTAGTGGTGGCTGTAGTCAGGTTTAACGTGAAATTCGGATTGGCGACGTTGACCGGAACGGTCGTGCTCTTGTTAAAAACGGCCGTGATGGACTGCGGCGAGTAATAAACGGTGGAAACGAGATTTTCCGCATTGTAAGAAGAAACCGGAACGGCAATCAGCGTGTATGTTCGGTTGAAGCTGGCGCCGGCCTGGAGCTGGCTCATGTCGTCTTCGATAACGCGCTCGTTGTGGTTGCCGGCCAAGACCAGCCCGGCAGGCAAGGCCGTCGTGACGCGCACGTTGTTCAGGGCGCTGTTGGAGTCGTTGGTCACGGTTACGCCGACAACGAAGGGCACGCCGATCTGCTGGTCAGCTGTGGGAACGTTCAGAGAGACATTAATCTGGCGCAGAGAAAGTCCGCGGTAGATATAAAAAGCGCCGACTAGAACCAAGACGGCCAAAATTATTATCGCCAGGATTATTTTAAATATCGATCGCTTCATTTCCAGAAATCAATGATCGTTGAAAGCAATGCTTGCACATAAATATTATATCTTTAGGAAGGAAATAGGCAACTTCGCCGCCGCAGTTGGCGCACTTCGACAGGCTGGCTCCCAACCCAATCGTGTCCAGGAAACTCCCGTAAACTTCGCGCCTGATCTCGCCGCTTTCCACCGCCGCCAAAATTTTCTTCCACACCTCCGGATCAGATTCGTTAAGGGGCGTAACCTCTTTTAAGAAGCGTAGAAACTTCAATGATTCAGCCGATGAGGGAAGAAACCCAAAAGAAACGGCGTCCACCGCTTGCCAGCCTCCGTTGTTGCGCTCCACGATCCGCACCGAAACCAGCCTGCCTGGCAGAAGGTGGCCGGAAAGCTTGGAGGTTATCTTGCGCAGGCTTTTAGCGACGGCGACGATCCGACCGAAGTCGCGCGTATATATATGTAAGAAAGAGTCGGCTTCGTTCCCCTCCTCCCTGCTTAAGATCAAACCTAGAGTTAAGTACTCCATGAATCTCAATTATAGCGCAGAAATAAGCGCAAAACTAAAAGCTAAAAGCGAAAAACACTTACTAGGGACTAGGGGTTAGGGGTTAGGGGTTAGGGGTTAGAGACTAGGGACTGTGAATGATGGATGGCGGACTAAACCCTAATCCCCAGTCCCTAATCCCTACTTTAACTTTTGCGCTTTACGCTTTTAGTTTTACGCTCGCCCTGTCGCTGTTTTTCACTTTGCGTTTTTACCTTTGCGCTTATTTGACTCCCTCACCCTTCTGTCATTATATTAGGGTGCCTTTTGGCGCGTCTGAACCTCAAAAATCCAATGGGGACAGGCGCGATTCCAAACTAATTAAAGGAGGGGTTTCTGTGCTAGATGTAGTGATTCCCGAAAAGGTGCTGGACCACGCTCGAGGATGGATGAGAAGGATGGTTCCCTACCGGTTCACTGAAAACGAAGAACGGGTTATCCGCATCTTCTTCACCAACGCCGACCGCAACGTTTTCTTCCTGCGCGGGTTGCCGGCCAACGTTCAAGCGACTCTCGCTTCCATGTACTCTCGGCTGAAGAATCCGCGCGGCTTGCGCGGAGTCTTCGTCGACAGTTTCCTTCCACTCTTTCTGTCGAGTCTCATAACCGAGGCGGCCGACGGAGGGGAAGAAGCTTTCCTGCGCGAGCGGGGAATCAAGAACTTGGAAGGGTTCGTCGCGTACTCCGCTGAGGCGAGGGAAAGGTATGAGGAATTCGTCCTCAAGGTCGGAATCGACCCCGAGTACTTCGAAGCTTTTTCCGAAGCGGAAAAAGCCAAGCGCTTCCTCTCTCTCTTTCTCGACCAATTCGGCCACAACTCGATCGCCCGCATGGCTTCGGTAGCCGTCTGCGCTGAAGAGATTTCAGCCTTGGCGGCAAAGTCGATGGAATGGAACCGTCCTGGTTCCGGCTACATCGAACTTTCGACAAGATACGTCGACGTTTCCAACCACGGACGCTATCCGATTCACGAGGAGTTTGCGCTCTACGGCGACCATGCGGCCGCCGCACTCACCGAAAGATATGCTTCGGATTGCTTCGACGCCTACTCCCACCAGATCGGAGAAAACGAATTCGACGGCCCGTTCCCGAACTACCTTCGCGGACAATACCGCGAGGTTTTCCTGAACGAGAAGGATTTGGAAATCGGCGTACACGGCGAAGCCTGCGACGTGCTTGGAAACCTGCTGCCCGCTTCGACGCTGACCTCGGTCTGCGCGGTCGTAAGCGGCGAGGCGCTGCCCGTGCTTGTAAAGCACCTGCTTCTGGATAACCTGCCGGAAACCATCGCTCTGGCCGAGGAGATCGTCTCCGAGGCGAAAAAGGGCGGGGCCGGCCAGTTCGTCTCCAATCCCGATCGATATACTCCAACCGCAAGCGATATCGCCGGCTGGAGGCATCTGTCGGTGGACGCGTTCATCGCCCTGGAAGGAAAAACCTGCCTGCTTTCGCCGGCGGACGAGGACTGCGTGTCGATAATCCACGACCTCATCCAAATGAAGGAGGGGTTCGAGGGTTCATCGATACGCGATGCTCTCCTGAGGGGCTTATACCCCGACGGGCGGCATCAGTTCGACAAACTGCCGAGCGAGTTCGAGAGCATCGTCGTCGTCTACAAGGGTGCGATGAGCTTCCGCGGATGGCGGGACGTTCAACGGCAAGGGTTCGCCGCGCACGCCAGAACCTACCTCACGCCCTACCTCGGCTTCTACCACTACCCGAAGCCGCAGCCGAACAATCTCTACAAGACCTTCAACGAGATCAGCAACCGCGGCTTGGACGTCTACAAATCGTTCAAGCGCACCCCGATCGACCTGCGCCAATACGCGCTGCCGATGGGCTTCCTTGTCGGCTACACCTTCACCGCCAATCTGCGCCAGGTCGAGTTCTGCATCTGGCAGCGCACCAAGCCGTCGGTCAACGACGAGGTGCGCCGGCAGTTCCTGGAGATCGATGAAATACTCCGGGAGCGCTTCTTCCTTTGGTGGGACACCGCTTCGAGGGCTGATCGCACCCCCCATTACCTTTTCGCCAGAGGTTCAGAGATCACTCTGCCTCCGGCGAGAAACCCCGGCTAAGCCGGTCACCTGGGCATTCGCCGCTTTGCGCGAATGCCCAGTTTTCCTTTATTTAAGCCTCTTTTTTGCCTGTCTTGACTTTTTGACCCCCTTGGCCTACCCTAAAGAAGTAGTAAAACTCCCTAACAGGGAGATTTTTATTACCTGCCATGGGTAAACGTAAATACCTGGTGGTGGCGGCCCTTCTTACGGTCCTGTGGACCAGCAATATCGGTGTGATGCAAGGTGCGGTCGAGCAACCAGCCTTGGCGGCCTACGCCCCGTCCAGCACTGCTTTACTAAACCAAAACCCAGTCACGATTGTGACTCAAGAGGTGCGAACGGTAACTGGATACTCAAGTACAGTCAATCAGACTGACAATACGCCTTTCATCACCGCATCCGGCCAGCATGTCAGGAACGGCATAATAGCCGCCAACTGGCTGCCCTTCGGGACGAAAGTTCGTTTCCCGCAGATCTTCGGCGACAAAGTCTTTGTTGTAGAAGACCGGATGGCACCGCAGAATAAAAACAAAGTCGATATCTGGTTTCCTTCAACGCAAGAAGCGTTACAATTCGGAGTGCACCGCACCACAGTGGAGATTCTCTAATCAACAATCGAGAGTCCGACAAACTAAAAACACCCGCCAACCGGCGGGTGTTTTTAGTTGCCGAGGTTTTTAGTTATCTTCGCGGGAGAGGGCTCGACTGCAAATAAATTTTTCAAACTTGCCCTTCGACAAGCTCAGGGCACTTCGCC
>JAJZPD010000004.1 GCA_021811305.1 bacterium | reverse complement strand
GTCTCCAAAACCGCTGTCGGGGGTTCGATTCCCTCAGCTCCCGCACAATAAAATTCTACCTCTTTCTGATGAGGTAGAATTTTATTTTTACCGTAGGAATCGAACCCGAAGAGGGTCGGGGGCAACGGAATGCTCCCGTGGAGGAAATACTAAAACCGAGTGGTTTTAGAAAATTTCCGTAGGAAATTTTGTGAGGTTCCCTCAGCTCCCGCCATCCTTCGCCAAGGCTTCGGAGCGGCAATCCCAGCGACATAAAAAAGTGAATGTGGCACAAAAGGTGAATGGTATTCCGAAGCTTTAGCGCAGGATACCTCAGCTCCCGCCATCCTTCGCCAAGGCTTCGGAGCGGCAAGCCATCCTTCGTTAAAGCTCTGGAGTAGCGAGCCACCTTTCACCAAAGCTCGGAGTAACGGATTAATATAAAACAAACAATTTCCCATTTTTTTGGCCAGCGTGTATAGTGGCAATGGTACCTAATTTTAGGCTAGGAGAGATCTCATGCAACACCCGCTCGTAGTCATCGAAGGCGGAGACGCGGCCGGAAAGAAAACGCAAACCGAACTGCTTCTCCAGGCGCTAGAAGAAAGAGGGTTCCGTTGTTCAACGTTCAGTTTTCCCAGATACAACCACTTCTATGGATCACTCATCCGCAGGAGTCTAAACGGAGAATTCGGAGACTTCCTCTCTCTTAATCCCTACTTGGCCTCACCTCTTTACACATTGGACAGAGTTGAGGCGAAGAAGGAACTGCGCAAGGCCCTCAAGCACGGGCCTGTCATTTGCGACCGCTACACGCCGTCCAACCTCGCCTTCCAGGGAGCGAAGCTTTCTGGGATCGATAGGGACGAATTCATTATGGTGACCGAGCAGGCCGAGTACGGAAACCTAAAGCTCCCAAGGCCCAGCATCGTCATCTACCTGAAGGTCCCGGTGGAGGTTTCGGCTCAGCTCTCACAGAGCCGCGCAAACCCCGATCAACACGAGGCCGACCTTGATTACCAAAGGAGAGTCGTCGAGGTCTATCAAGAGATGGCTAACGCTCGGGAAGACTGGGTAATCGTCGATTGCGTCCGCGAAGGGAAGCTCCGTAGTCCGGAAGAGATTCACCAAGATGTACTTTCACTCGTTTTGCCGCTCTTAAACGGCTGAAACGAAAAGCGCTCCCCCACGGAGCGCTTTCGCTTTTTTATAATCCCTATTTTTTGCGCACTTTGACGAAGTGTCGCTTGCCGGATTGCACGATGATCTCCTTTCCTGAAGACAAGTCAATGACCGCGCGCTGATCAGTTGTTTTTCCTCCGCCGATTTTAACCCCGCCCTGGGCGATCAGGCGGAAGGCATCGCTTTTGCTTTTCGCCAAACCCGACAGAAAAAGAAGTTCGGCCGCCGTCAGCTTGGTTTTAGCGATAAAAACTGTTTTTATCTCAGCCGGAAGCTCTTTCTTCTGGAAGACGCTCTGAAACTCCTTTTCTGCCCGGGCGGCCGAGTTTCCTCCGTGGTAGAGCGAGACAACTTCACGAGCCAGGATGAGTTTAGCGTCGCGGGGATTGATTTTCTTTCCTTTAACACTTTTTTCAATCGCGCTTATCTCCTCATCCGGCATATCAGTCGCCAGGCGTAGGTACTTGAAGATCAGCTCGTCGCGGACCGACATCAGTTTCCCGAACATGTCGTTTGGCTCATCGGAGATGTTAATAACATTCCCCCAGCTGGTGGACATCTTCCTGCCGTCGGTGCCCTCGAGCATCTCGCAGGTCAAGATATCCTGCTCCTTCTCGCCGTAGTATCGCTGAATAGTGCGCCCAGCCATCAAATTGAATAATTGGTCGAAGCCACCGAGTTCAACGTCAGACTCAACCGCCACGCTGTCGTACCCTTGCATTAACGGATACAGAAATTCGCGTAGGCTAATATCAATGCCTTTTTCGTACCTTTCCTTGAAGTTGCGGCGCGCGAGCATCTGCTGAACGCTGAAGCTTTCCGCTAGCTCGGTCACCTCGGCGAAGGTCAGTTTTTTCAGCCAAGCGCTGTTGTATTTTATCTCCGCCTTACTCAAATCGATTATCTTGCCGAGCTGTTTTTTATAGTCGCGCATATTCTGCCGGACCTGCGCCGGAGTAAGCCGCGGGCGCTTGGCCAGCTTGTCGGAAGGATCGCCGATCAGCGCGGTAAAGTCGCCAACAATAAGCACCACGTGATAGCCAAGCTCCTGAAAGGCGCGAAGTTTCCTCAAGACGACCGCTCGTCCCAGATGGATCTTAGGGCCAGTCGGATCGATTCCCAGTTTGATCCGCAGTTTCTTTCCGGAAAGGAGTTCCTTCTTAAGATGACCGCGGTCAATAACCTCGGTAACGCCGCGGGCTAAAAGCTCCTCAACCGCCTTAGTTTTTGATTTTTTTGATGACTTCATCGATCAAGCCGTATTCCTTCGCCTCTTCCGGCGTCAGCCAGAAGTCGCGGTCCGTGTCCCTTTCTATTTTTGCGAGCGGCTGACCGGTGTTTTTGGCCAGAATCTGGTTAAGTTTCTCTTTAATCTTCAGAATATGCCTGGCGGTTATCTCGATGTCCACCGCCTGTCCCTCGGCTCCGCCCATCACTTGGTGCAGAAGGATCTCCGCATTAGGTAGGGCGAAGCGCTTGCCCTTCTTTCCGGCGGAAAGCAGAAAAGCGCCCATCGAAGCGGCGGTGCCGACGCAGATCGTACTCACGTCAGGCTTGATGGCCTGGATCGTATCGTAGATAGCCAAACCCGCGGAAACAACACCGCCTGGAGAGTTCAAGTATAAGTGGATGTCTTTTTTGGGGTCTTCGTATTCCAAAAAAAGCAGCTGGGCGATGACGGCGTTCGCTACAGCATCGTTCAGCGCGCCGCCTAAGAAAATAACGCGATCCTTTAATAGGCGCGAATAAATGTCATAAGCGCGCTCTCCGTAATTAGTCTTCTCGATTACGGTCGGAATTAAAATTTGTCCTGATTCGTCCATTTATTTACTTATTGTTAGCCTCGGCCTTTTTTATAATCTCCTCGGCCTCCTGGCGGGTTCCCCACCCTTTAGACTCGACAAGCTTATTTTCTAGGACTTTATAAGTGACGAAAAACTGCTCGATCTCCTGCCGCAAAGGCGTGGGAATATCATCCAGTTCCTTCCAAGAGTCATAATAAAAGTCGTCGACCGGAACGGCGATAATCTTCTCGTCTTCCTCGCCCTTGTCGATCATTTTAAACAAGGCGACCGGTCTGGCTTTCAGGAGAGATCCCGGCAAAAGCGGGAAGCGGGCGACAACCATCACGTCCAGCGGATCGCCGTCGCTCGACCTGGTCCCGGGCATCAAGCCGTAATCGGCCGGGTATCCGACCGAGCTGCGCAAAACGCGGTCCAGCCTTAAACGTCCGGTTTTTTCATCTAACTCGTATTTATTCCGCGAGCCTCTAGGAATTTCGATTAAAACTTCAATTTCCATTTTTTTACTTTTTTTTAATTAACGACTAAATAATAAGTTTAATTTTCTTCGCTTTCAACGTCGCCGGCATTTTCGGCTTCGATTTCCTCGGCTTTAAGTTCGGATTCGGCCTGCGGCTCAGGAATAGCTTCGGACTCGTCCTTAACTTCCTGGTAATCTTCAGCCACCGCCTCTTTTACAGCCTTCTCCTCGCGATCCCCGGCGACGCCCCCCGCTTGCTCTTCGTCGGGTCGCGATTCGGAGCGGACATCGATCTTCCAGCCGGTCAGCTTCGCCGCCAGCCGAACATTCTGCCCGCCCTTGCCGATCGCGAGGCTGAGTTGATCGTCGGGGACAAAAACCTTAACCTCGCGGTGTTCGGTAACCTCGACGCGGTGAACTTTAGCCGGAGCCAAAGCATTCTTGATAAAAGTCTCGGTGTCCGGAGACCACCCTACTACGTCTATCCTTTCCGGTCCCAACTCATTAGTAACCGTCATAATTCTGGTTCCGTGCTGCCCGACGACGCTGCCGACCGCGTCTACCGCCTCGTGGTTGGAAGCGACGGCGATCTTCGTGCGCGATCCGGCCTCTCTGGCGATAGCCTTAATCTCCACGGTGCCGTCAGCGATCTCAGGAACTTCCATTTCGAAAAGCTTGATTATGAAGCGCGGGTGCGAGCGCGATAGGACTACCTCGGGAAAGCGCGGCGAACCTTTTTGCACCGCGACCACATAGAAGCGCAACCTCTCTCCGATGCGGTAGTGCTCGCCTGGGATAGTTTCGTTGTAAAACATGATGCCGATGGCGCGGCCGAGATCGATATAAACGTTGCCGCGCTCGATGCGCTGAACGGTTCCGCTGACCACCTGGCCCTCCCTATCCTTAAACTCTTCGACAACCGATTCCTGCTCGGCCTCGCGCAAACGCTGAATAATCACCTGTTTGGCTGTGCCGGCGGCGATGCGGCCGAAATCGTTATGCTCCGGCAAAGAGAACTCCATCTCCTCGCCGAGCTGGACGTCCGGTTTTATTTTTCTCGCTTCTTCCAGAAGGATATGCCTCTCCTCGTGGTAGCGCGGGAGTTTGTCTTCGGAGTCGGCAACCTCTTCTTCCTCATCGAACCTGACGATGCTCTCGTCAACCACCTCTTTCACCTCATAAAACTCCATTTTGCCGGTTTTGACGTCTAATTTCGCGCGGACGTTGGCGTTTCGCGAAGAGTATTCGCGCTTATAAGCGGCGGCCAAGGCCTTTTCGACCACCTCGAATATCTTCTCCGGCTCGATCTTCTTTTCCTGGGCGATTTGATTGGCGGTTTGTACTAGTGCTTTTAAATCCATTGTGTTTTTTATAATTCTTCTTTTATTCAAAGACCCGCCGGCGGCGGGTCTTTGGTCTGTAAAACGATGATAGCAGTTGGCTCGTTCCGCGTCAAGGAGATTTATGACCCGCTAAGCATCGTCTCGACCTGGCTGATGCCGGCATAAGACGTGCTAAGAATCAGATAATTTCCAAACCAGCCATACTCGAAGACGGTGCCGCGTTGGCTGAAGCGAGCGAAGCGGACGGGCTGCTTATTGGGCAAGCTTCCGTTCTGCCAGCTGTTAGCCACCAGATTTCCGGGCGGAAGCAAATAGAAGTTGGCTAGGTCGGGCGAGGTCTCGATAATCGAGGCGATGCGCGAAGCAAGCGTTTCGGTCGAAACAGTGGAAGTCGGCAAAGTGGTAGTGGTGGCCGCAGCCGCAGGAGAAGCAACGGCAGTCGAGGTCGAGAAGTTAGCCGCTAATTTAAAAATGTACCCGGGCCACGCTCTCGCGCCGTCATAATACACGTAAGCAGTAAAATCGTTATCCAGATACTGCGGCAAGGTGCTGCTGGCCTGCGGCATTAAGGCGGATATTATCTGCGGAGCCTCCACCGGCTGGCCGGAATAGGAAAACTGCAGTTCTTTTACGGTTTTGGCCGGAGTCGAGGTAGTCTCGTTCAGAGAGTTAATAGCGAGGGTCAGGTCGGAAGCGGTAAGGCCCGAAAGGTTGAGCGCGACGACGCTAGTCGAGGTGGTAAAAAACGTGTGGTGGACGAAAGGCGGCGGGGTCTGAGCCACCGGTGCGGTCGAAGTAGGAATCTGCGCGACCGGCGTTGCCGGCGGAGTCGGCATCATTTTAGGCAAGACAAAAAAGTAAAAAACCGCTAAAACAGCGATAACCGCGACGCCAATACCGGCGATCTCCAGCGTTCTGCGGGAAACCTGCGTCGCCGCTTTTTTAACTCCGGCGGCTGCCTGCGGGGTAAACATAGGCCCGCCTTCAAACCCAGAGAGGTTGACAACCTCCGGCCCTTTCGGAGCGGCTACAGCCGGACCGGCGGGCTTAGCGACGGCCTCAGGCTGAACGCCCATCCCTCCTGATGCTTTTAACGCTTCTAAATCGCCGCCAAGCGTTCGGACCGAAACATCGGCCGCGCCCGGACCCTGAGTAACGGTTCCGCCGGGACGCGCCGAAGGAGCGGGCGGCGGAGGAGTTGGAATATTGAAACCGGCTGGAGCCGGAGGCGGCGGAGGAGGCGGAACCGCACTCGGCATAGCCGGAGCTGAAATCGGAGCCGGAGGCGGCGGAGTCGGGGCGGCAGACGGCACAGGTATAGGAGAGCCTACGCTGACGCGAGAAACCGGCTCAGCTTGGTCTAATCCGTAATTAACCACCGCTGGAGTTGATTCTTTTGGAACGGCTGGCGCGGCCGGAGCGGCCGGAGCGGCCGGAGTGGCAGGAGGAGGGGGAATTGGCACTTCTTTGACCTCCTCGCCGGGCATAACTGAAGGAGATGCCGGAGCAGGTGAAGTTGGCATCGTAGTCGGAACTGGAGCAGGCTGAGCTGGGATCGCTTCAGGGAAAGAAGTAGGTTGTACCGGCTCGCCTGCAGGTGCGCCAGTAAAGTTGGGAGTTAGCCTTTCCGGATTTTTGTTTTTGTCGTTCGGGTCGTATTGGGGAACGCCGCCAAAATTAGTATTTGGTTCCATGCTTAAATTATATCACAAGAAACCAAGCTTGAACTGTGGATAACAAGAAAGCGCAAAACTAAAAGCGCAAAGCACAAAATAACGAAAATCCTAAATCCTAATCCGCCAGCGGACGAAATCCGAAACAGATGTGAAAGCGTAAAACTTAAAGCGCAAAACAAAGAAGTGCAAAGCTAAAAGCACAAAAGTTAAAGTAGGGATTAGGGACTGGGGATTAGGGTTTAGTCCGCCATCAATCATTCGCAGTCCCTAACCCCTAGTCCCTAGTAAGTGTCTTTCGCTTTTAGCTTTTAGTTTTGCGTTTTTTAGCTGCTCAGCTGCTTGATCGACAAGCCTACCTTGCCATTTTCCAGCTTGATGACTTTGGCGCGGACGTGGTCGCCCACCTTCAACACGTCGGTCACTTTCTCCACGTAGCCGTTTTTCAGCTCGGAAACGTGAATCATGCCGCTCTTGCCGCCGCCCAGATCGACAATGGCGCCGAAGTCGAGGATTTTCTCCACCTCGCCCTCGACGATCTCCCCGATCTCGAATTCGCGCAGCAGGTTCTTGATTTCGTTTGCCGCGGCATCGGCGATGGCGCGATCAGGAGCGGAAATAAAAACCTTGCCGTCATCGTCGATATCGATCGAAGTGGCACCGGTTTTTTCGATAATGCCGTTAATCACCTTGCCGCCGGCGCCGATTACCTCGCCGATGCGCGAAGGATCTATGGTGAAGGAAACGATCTGCGGCACTCCCGGTTTTAGTTCTGAGCGCGGAGCCGAGATAGCGCCTTTCATAACCTGCAAAATTTTCAGCCTGGCCTCGCGGGCCTGAGACATCGCCTGGCGCAAAACATCCAATTCGACTCCCTCGATTTTTACATCCATTTGCAGAGCGTTGATACCTTCCTCGGTTCCCGCCACTTTAAAGTCCATATCGCCGTAATGGTCCTCCGGGCCTTGGATGTCGGTTAAGACGCGGTATCTGCCGTCGTGGGCGCTCATTAATCCCATGGCAATGCCCGCCGCCGGCTTCTTTAAGGGAACGCCTGCCTCCATCAGCGACATCACCGAGGCGCAGACCGTAGCCATCGAGCTCGATCCATTGGAGGAAAGTATTTCAGAAACAACGCGAATGACGTAAGGAAACTCTTCGCGCGAGGGGATAAGCGGCGCAACAGCCTTTTCGGCCAAAGCGCCGTGCCCGATCTCCCGACGCCCGGGACCCTTGAATCCGCCGGTTTCACCGGTCGAAAAAGGAGGGAAGTTGTAATGCAAAAAGAAACGATCTTTTTTCGCGCCGTCCAGCGTTTCGGAAAGACGCTCCGCTCCAGGAGCGGCCAGAGTGGTAACGGCTAAGGCCTGGGTATTGCCGCGAACGAAAAGCGCTGAGCCATGCACTATCGGCAGGACGCCGGCTTCGGCGTACAGATCGCGCAGTTCGTCGAAAGCTCGGCCGTCAGGGCGAACACCCTCGTCTAAAAGCTTGCGGTGAACCAACGCGTCAACCTCGTCGTCGAACATAAGTGAGGCTAGCTCGATTTCTTTTTCGGAAGATTGTTCTTCCGTTAAGGCGCGCAGCAGGTCAGCGCGCAACTCCTCCATTTTCAATCCGCGCTCCTGTTTTTCTTTAACATAAACGGCGGCCTCTAATTTGCCTTTTAAGAACTCGGAAACTGACGATTGCAGCTTTTCGCCCGGCGTAGATACCGGGACGTCCGCCTTCGGACGGCCTAACGCCTTCACCACTCCGTTTTGAAAATCAATAAGCTGGGATATCGGCTGGAGCGCGGTCTCGAAAGCTTTGGCGACATCCTCTTCTTTGGCATCCAGGCCGCCGAGCTCGATCATGTTGATTTTTCCTCCCAATCCGGCGATGAAAGTGGAAAATTCAACGTCGTCTGCGGATAATTCATCATTGGTCGGATTAACAAGGAAGCCACCGCGGTTTTTTAACAGTCGCACGCCCGAGATCGGGCCGTTCCAGGGAATGTCGGACATAGCCAAAGCGGTCGAGGCGGCAACCAAACCGACAAAATCAGGGTCGTTTTGCCCGTCATAAGAAAGGACGGTAACCACGACCTGGATTTCGCGGCGAATCCGCTGATCGAAAAGCGGGCGGATGGCGCGGTCGATAAGCCGGCCGGAAAGTATCGCCTCGTCCGATGGCTTGCTCTCGCGGCGCAGAAAACGGCTGCCTAGGATGTGACCTCCGGCGTAAAACTTTTCTTCATAATTGACGGTCAACGGCAGATAGTCGACGTCGCGGTCGGTCTTAGCCATAACCGCCGTCGCTAAAACAGTGGTTTCTCCGTAACTGGCAAGAACGGCGGCGTTCGCCTGCTCCGCCAATTTCGAAACCTCCAACTTTAAAGTCCGGCCGCCAATCTCCAGACTGAACTGTTTTCTTTGTAAATCCATGATTTTCCAAATATATGCCAAACCGCTCCGGCGGTCAAAGTCAAATCCAAATTATTTCTTCCGGCTGCGAGGCGAACGAAAAACCACGCCGCTCATCTCTTCCAGATCATAGAAGCGGTCAGCCGCCTCCCGCAGGCGCGCCGATGAGGTGCGCCCGAAAGCAGCCACTTCGACGCTGCGCCCCAATCCCCACTTCAAATATTCGACGAGAGGGACAAAGTCTCCGTCGCCGGTTACGAGAACCACGACGTCGGCCAAGGTGGCCATGCGAATGGAATCGACGGCCATGCCGACATCCCAGTCCGCCTTTTTCGCTCCGCTGGAAAAAACCTGAATGTCCTTTAATCGCAGCTCGATGCCCTCCTTTTCCAGCGCCTCGAAAAAAGTCTCTTCCCCGGTCGCGGGATCGCTGCGAACGACATAAGCCAGGGCGCGGATAAGCTTGCGGTCTCCGACCACATTCTCCATCAGCACCTTATAATTGACCCGGCCGCCGTAGAGATTCTTGGCCGAATGATAAAGATTTTGAATATCGATGAAAACGCAGACTCGCTGTTCGGAGTGTGAAACAACGGCCATTACTTCTTAAGCCCCAGCTTCTTAATGGTTTTCTGGTAGCTGACTGGGGAAGTCGCGGCCAGATAGTTCAAGAGCTTGCGCCGCTTGCTGACCATCTTTAAAAGGCCACGGCGCGAGTGGTTATCCTTCGGGTGCTGCTTCAAATGAGCCGCCAGCTCGTCGATCTGCCGCGAAACCAAAGCCACCTGGACCTCAGCCGATCCGGTGTCTGTTTCGTGCTTCTTGGAAGCCGTAATCACGTTTTTCTTTACGCGGGAAGACAACATTTGTCACAATGGTAGCAGGAAACGGCCGGGGTGTCAAAAACTAGCTGAAATAAAGAGAGTTGAGAAGCATAAAGCTTAAAACGCAAAGCGAAAAATAACGGCCAGTAGTTAGGCAAATTCGAAGCACGAAATCCGAAATCCTAAACAAATCACAAACTACAAATCACAAATTCGAAACACAAACGGGTTTAGAAAGCGCAAAACTCAAAACTAAAAGCGAAAAATACCGACCGGCCGTTAGTCGCCGTCTCTTTTGCGCTTTGCGCTTTTAATTTTGCGCTCCTAGTGTCGTATAATGTAGGCAATGTCTGCGATCGAAACCACCCTGAAAGAATACCTAGACTACCTGGAGATCGAGAAAAACCGTTCTCCCAGGACCCGCTCCAGCTATGAGCGCTGCTTAAAAAGGTTCGTCGCGGAAGAGAATATAACTTCCCCCAAAGAGATCACCGAAGAAAGGATTCGCGACTTCCGTCTACACCTCTCTCGCGAGGGCAAACTAAAAAAGTCCACCCAGGCCTACTTTATCATCGCCATCCGGAATTTTCTGAAGTACCTGGTAAAGCGCGGGACGGAGACAGTCTCTCCCGACCGCGTCGAATTGCCGAAGGTGCCAGAAAGACAGATCCGCCCCCTTGAATATTCCGACCTAGAAAGGCTGCTCGCTGCGCCCAAAGGAGGGGAGTTGCGCCCGGTTCGGGACAGAGCGATACTCGAAACTCTCTTCTCTACCGGCCTGCGCGTCTCCGAACTCTGCGCTCTAAATAAAGACATTAACCTTGAGCGCGGGGAGTTCACCGTCCGCGGAAAGGGAGAGAAGCTGCGCGTCGTCTTCTTATCGGAAAGAGCGAAAAAAACGATCAAGGAGTATCTCGCCAAGCGCGAGGATCTGGAGCCGGCGCTTTTTATAAGCCTCAGCGCCGGAAAAAAGCCGAAGGTAACGGGAAGGATGATCCCGAGGACGGTGGAAAGGCTGGTCGATCATTACGCCAAAAGCGCGGGGATACCCCGAAGGATAACCCCGCATCAGTTGCGGCATCAGTTCGCCACCGACCTATTATTAAACGGCGCGGATTTGCGCTCCGTCCAAGAGCTCCTCGGTCACAGCAACATTTCCACCACGCAGATTTACACGCACATAACCAACAAAGAGCTGCGCGAAGTGCACCAGGCCTTCCACGGAAAGAGGAGGAGGAATCAGCTCGATTAAACCCTTCTTAAGCTCCGGTTTGTATGAAATTTTTGATAATAGCTTTTAGGCCGGTCGATAGCAGAGCGACAACGATCGCGATAACGGCGTAAATTAGCTTGTTTTTGGCGCTTTCCGTCTTTTTCGGATCTCCGCCGGCCATCAGATAATCAAAGGCTGCCCATAGTATAAAAACACCAACCAGCATCCAGAAAATGTAAAACACCCAGTTCACGATCAACTGAAGCAACCCAACGGCCTGGCCGACCGTGGTAATTGGTGTCTCTTGCGTTCCAGCAGAAGGAGGAGTAGGGACTTGTATTTGAGCCTTAGCGGAGCCCTGCCCCGCAAGAACCATGCCCAACATAGCTCCAATCGACGCTAGCATTAATTTTGCTTTTTTCATCATTTATTTATTCTTCAAGTATTTTGAATAGTGCGACCATGCACCCACTTGATTGCTTTTTTATAATGGTAGCACCAAAAAAACCGAACGCAAGTGTGGATAAATACGATACTAGCGCTCCCGAGAGGAGTCGAAGTCGTCTCGCCGTCCTCCTCCGCCAGCTGGCGGATGGCGGACGGCGGACTCCCACAAACCCCTCGGTTTGTGTGTTTCGCCACGAGAAACCTCCCGGTTTCCCGTTCCCTGGTATCCTACTCGTTGTTACACAACTTCGTAATACCCGTTAAGGCTAACGCCTTAACCCCTTTCTGGTTCGCCCCCCCTCGGGAAAATAGATGCGCGTCAGCGCACTGACGCGCTTTTGTGGTGCTCCCGAGAGGAGTCGAACCTCCAACCCTTGCGGGACATGGTCCTAAGCCATGCGCGTATGCCATTTCCGCCACGGGAGCCAACACTAATTTACACTATACTATCCATTGACAGAAATGCAAAAATGTGCTTTATTTTAAGCAGTTTCTGAAAAGACTGCACCTATACACAGGAGGTTTGAAATATGAGTCTCTTTTCGTGGGTTGGCAACACCGCCACCAGCGCACTACTGGATGCCGGGTTTCTTAAGCTCTACGAGAGGTTCTCGGCGAACGAGGGTATTCGAAAGGGTGTCACAAACGTTACCAACTGGCTGACAAAAGACAATTCCCGAGACAAGGTCTGGTCTTTTGTCTTGGTTGACTTGCCAGCAGCGTCAGAAAGCGGGGAAGCCGCTTCGAAGAAAATTGTCGCGAGACAGAAGCTGCGTCAGCACACGGCAAACAGAACCTACGGGTCCCACTCACCATACCGACATGGGGATGAGGACAAGCTTCTTGAGATCCTGGCCGTTATCTACGCCTCGTGCGCAGACGAAAAGGGCCAAGTGAAGAAAGAGGAGCTAACCAAAGTCCTGACCGCTCTCGGAAACATGGCCGACGAATCCTTTGATACCGTAATCGAGGGATTTGACAACGATCGGATGATTCAAAAGCTTCTCCGCGTCTGGAACGAGGCCACCGCTCTTTACCAGCGTTTCAACAAATCTGGTGAGCGCCAGCGCGACCAACTTCTCCGACACTGGAATTACCGCATATAGGAGGGATATCATGAGTTGGCTGGATGTCGTTTTGATGCATCTCGTGCGGCCCATACGTAGGGCGGCGCTGATGCGGGCACGGAAGATCGATCCCAACTTCTCGGTTGCCGAGCAGGCTCTCGGCATATACGTCGCTGCCCTAAAGCGGCTTATGCTGTATGTCGTCCTGTTCCTCGTCGTTTGGGTGACAGCACTAATGCTGGGAAAGTTACTGCCAATCGAGGCAGCAACAATCCTCTTGGTGTCGTCAACCCTGCTTCTTGGAGTGGCAGCCTGGCCGATAGCGTTCGTGTTCTTTGAGCACGAACACTACCAGAAGATAGCGGCTGCCATAGTCGCAGCTGAACTCGGCGTCGGGCTGGTGGGAATGTTCATACACATCCCGCTCAACGACGTGGTCGTGCTGCAGGTCACTGGACTATACCTCATCTTCTCGAGTTATCTTGGGAAGGCGAAAGGAATTCGACTCTGGGGCAACCGTTTTGCAGCGGCGGTTATGACTTTCATAGTCCTAAGCGCCGTCGCTCCGGCCTTTGCTGGAGCGCTCAGGGCCATCCCATCGGCGCTGGATAACGCCGCGGCTAGGGTAACAACTAACGCGGTAAGTGCCATAAAAAGCGCGGGCACGGCTGGCAATACGCAGAGCCAGTCTGGAGCGGTAACCATTCAGGTGGTTATCCCACCCAGTGGGCCTTCGGCGGTTTTCAATCCGCTTACGACAGTCCCTGCGGGCTGGTCGTACCGGATTGACAACGCTCCTATTGGGACCATGATCTGCTGGACATCGGGAGCTTCGCCAGTCTCCTACAAGGAGATGGCGGACTATCCGGCCCAGCCCTTCTCGCTCTCGCATGAGGGCGGGGGGATAGCCACGATATCGTGGCAGCCATACCCGTTCACCTCCACCGGCCAATAGCCGAACTGCACCTCAAACCCCGCGGACAAGCGATTGTCAGCGGGGTTTTTTCTTCTTTTAGAAAACATCCCGTAATTGCGGCTATGTTTAAACAGCCAACTTGGGGGACGTCCGCCGTATCTTTATCAAATAATTCGTCCCGAATAAATCTTCGCAGCCGCAATATTAACAGCTCCGGTGGTCGTTGAAGACGGAACGGACTGTAGAAAATTTTGAATTATATAAACTATACCCTGGCCGATGAGGATTATTATCGTCCCGATCACCGCGTATAAAAGCGCTTGTTTGGCTTTTTCTATATTTTTAGGATTACCTCCGGCAGTCAAAAACATGAACGCGGCCCAGATTACAACCAGCGCTATAAGCGGAGGCGCAACGTCAACCGTCAAAAAGTTGATCACCGCCTTCAACAAATCCATCGCGTTACTTGGCAGATTCTTTCCCCCGAGGGACGGAGGGTTTATCTTGATCGTGCCGCCGCTGCCTGGAGAAACCTGAGAGCCGGACGCCCCTCCGCCTGGGGATGTTTGAGAATTAGAAGCCCCTCCTCCAATACTGTTACCCGGACCAGTTTGACTAGCTAATGCTCGCCCGCTTATTGCAATTACGATAAAAGGAACAACAAGACCTAATATAAGCAAAGCCTTTCTTCTTTTTAAAAAAAGTTTCATTTTTTTATTTTAGCATTTTCATCCGCCAAGAGCGCTTTTGATTAAATTTACTATCGCTAGCGACCCAAACACGATAACGACCCCTACCACTGCCGCGGTAATGATATTTCGCCCTTGAGATATTTTTTTTGCGTCACCGCCCGACGTTAAAAGAACAAATCCGCCGTAAATAATCATCACTGCCGCTAAAGGTATGACGATAGTCAACATGAAGTTCAGAATATTTGATATCAAAGTATTAAAGTCTCCCCATCCGCAGTGGAACGGATCGTTGACGCAACTCTGTGGAACGATTTGAGCCAGCAGGCTTTTATTCATTAATTTATTGGATGGGCATCAACGCCGTTACCGCTGATTCCGCCTGACTAATGGCGTTGTAAACGCTCGTTTGGCCGCTCGTTACAGATTTTATCATCGTATCGAAGATTCCGCTAACGGCGGCCGGATCGGGCTGCGTCCAATCCTCGGCGGTCAAAGCCTGCGAGGCGAACACTCCCATCGGCGAGGAAGGGCTGGTTGAGTCTTGGGCGATGAGCGTGCGTAAGGCCGGAGGAAGCGAGGTGGCGGCCGAGTAGTTCTGGGCGCTAATCGCGTCGGTTGCGGCGAAGTAGGCGAAGTTCCAGGACATCTGCGGATCGATCGACGTCCTCGTTACGGCAATCCCCCAATAATTAGGGAAGTTTACGGCGTTGGTTGGATCGACTTGCGGCGCCGGCGCCACGCCGACGTTCAAGTTCGGGGCGGCGGTTTCGATGCTGGCTAAGTCGGCGGCATAGCCGATGATCATTCCGACATTTCCGTTTTCAAAATTGCTCAAATCGTTTCCCAAGGAATCATTCCAGGTGTAGTACCCGCTGCCGGGCGTGGCGAACTGCGTGTAAAGCATCACTGCTTGATTGCCGCCGCCGGTTGAAAAATCGGCGGAACCATTGTTAATCATCGGCGCGCCATACTGCATCATAAGCAGACTAACAATGTCGGTAGCGTCAGGAATACTTGCGCTTGTTCCGCCCAATGCCGTTCCCGCTCGCACGACACCTCTGGCTCCCAGGATGCGCATCCGCAAAACATCCGACGTGAAAGCCGGCCAGGTTTTCGGCGGCAGGGCGATGCCAGCCTGGTTAAAAAGGCTGCGATTATAAATCAAAGCCAGGGTGTCCATTGAGAGCGGCAGTGCATAAACCTGGTTGTTGCTCACGAAATCGCTGGCCGCCGCCTGCGGAAAAAGGTTCAGCATCTGCGCCGAGGTGATTAACGTCGACGGAGCGGGCGTCAGTATCGGCTGGCGCTGGTAGAGCCACTTGTTGTTGATGACCGCGATGTCCGGCCCGGTTCCGGCCGCCAGGGCGTTAATAAGATTGGTTTGATAATTACCCTCCGCAACTTGAACGTAATTAATCTTCACGCCCGGATGCAGCTTGGTGAAGGCGGAAATGGTCGGCGTCCAATCCGAGGAGGGGTCCGTTCCCCAAAACGTCAGTGTTTCGGTTTTTCCGCTTTGGCGCAATCCGGGAAGTATTCCTAAAAAGACCAAAAGAAAAAATAGTACGACAAACCCGACGACGCCGAGAATGATGAGCTGCTGCTTAGTGAACTGCGTGGGCATATGAGTAATATTAGAACAAAATTTGCGAAGCGTTAAATTAAATACGGTGGCGTTTGCACTTTATTCCCACCTTTATTCCTGTCGGTATTTTGCCTTTTACGCTTTTAGTTTTGCGCTTTTTAGATATTAGAATTTTGTTATTTTAAGCTTTGCGCTTTAAGTTTTAAGCTTTATAAGAGCGCCGTTCCAGCGATGCTGTCCCCCTCTTCCACGCGCATAATACGCACGCCTTGGGCGGAGCGGCCGGTCATGCGTATGCTCTTCAAGTCGGTGCGGATTATCTGACCCTTTTCCGAGATGGCCAGAAGCTCTTTCTCGTCCACCACGACGTGGGAGGAAACGACGCTACCGGTCTTCGGAGTCACCTTGGCGGTGAGTATTCCCTTGCCGCCGCGGGTTTGCAGCCTGTATTCGGCAATCGGAGTGAACTTGGCAAAACCATTGGCCATTACCACCAGGAAGTTGCCATCCTTGTTTTCTGAGGTGATGACGTCGCAGGAGCTGACGCGGTCTCCCGCTTTCAGGCTCATGCCGCGCACGCCGGCGGCGGCACGCCCCATCGGTCGGACGTCTTTCTCCTTAAAGCGGATCGCCTGTCCCTGGTTGGTGGTCAAAATCAACTCGTCTCCCGTTTTGGTTAACTTCACCCAGCTCAGTTCGTCGCCTTTCTTTAAATTGATGGCGATAATTCCGCTTTTACGGACGTTGCCAAAATCCTCGAGTGGAGTCTTCTTCACGACGCCGGCGGCCGTGACCATGGTCAGGAAGCCGTCGTTCTTCTTGCGCTCGTTGCCGTAAGCGATAATGGCGCTGACTTTCTCGCTGGAGGGTATCTCCAGGAAGTTGTGGATCGCCTTCCCTTTGCTGGTGCGGCTCGAGACCGGCACCTCGTAAACTTTGGTTTGAAAAACCTTTCCGCCCGAGGTGAAGAAAAGGATATTGTCGTGAGTGTTGGCCATAAGGAAGTGCGCCAGTTCGTCGCTCTCGTCGAACGATCCGCCGGTGATCCCTTTCCCGCCCCTCTTCTGCGCCTTAAAGGTGTTCGGCGGCAGGCGCTTGATATAGCCGTCGTGCGACATCGTGATTATCGTCTCCTCCTGTGGCACCAGGTCCTCGATGGTGAACTCCTTCAGCCCGCCATCTATCACTTTGGTCCGGCGCTCATCGCCGAACTTTTCCCGTATCTCCTTCATCTCATCCTCGATCACCCCGTCGATTTTTTCCGGGCTGCGCAGCAAAAGCTCCAACTCCTTGATAAGCTTCAACTTCTCTTTAAGCTCGTCCTCGATCTTCTGCCTTTCCAAGGCCGCCAAAGTCTGCAACCGCATCTCAAGTATGGCGGTAGCCTGTAGATCGCTTAGATCGAACTTCTTCATCAAGTTGTTGCGCGCATCATCCCTGTCCTCCGATTTTTTGATCGTCTCGATAATCTTATCGATGACCGAGAGCGCTTTAGCCAGACCTTCCAAAATGTGGGCGCGGGCCTTGGCCTGCTTTAAATCGAATTCGGCGCGGCGGCGGACCACCACGCGGCGGTGAGAAATGAATACTTCCAGTGCGTCCTTCACCGACATAATCTGCGGGCGCAGTCCGTCGATCAGCGCCAAAAAATTCATATGGAAATCCTTCTGCAGATCGGTGTAGTTCCAAAGCTGGTTCAAAACTTTCTGCGGAATGGCATCGGATTTCAAATCGATAGCAATCCTCAGCCCATCCTTATCCGACTCGTCGCGCAAATCCCTAATGCCCTCGATTCGCTTGTCCTGCACCAGCTCGGCGATCTTGGTAATCAACTCCGCTTTGTTCACCTGGTAGGGAATTTCGGTGATGATGATCTTCTTTTCGTCCACCTCGGCCAAAGCGCGAACCGTTATCGCGCCGCGTCCGGTGGCGTAAGCCTCGTTGATCTTGGCGCGATCATAAATTACTCCACCGGTCGGAAAGTCCGGCCCCTTAATGAACTTCATCAGCTCCTCGGAAGTGGCGTCGGGATGCTTAATAAGGTAGGCGGCGGCGTCCAAAACCTCGCTGAGATTGTGCGGCGGAATGCGGGTGGCCATTCCGACCGCAATGCCGTCCGATCCGTTAATCAGCAGGTTGGGAATCTTGGCCGGCAGCACCATCGGCTCGTCGCGCGTCCCGTCGTAGTTCGGCATGAAGTCGACAGTTTCTTTTTCAATATCCGTCAAAAGCTCCTCGGCAATCTTCGAGAGTCGGCATTCGGTGTAGCGCATCGCGGCCTGCGAATCGCCGTCGATCGAACCCCAGTTGCCCTGACCGTTGATGAGCGGGTACCTTAAGCTGAAGTCCTGCGCCATGCGCGCCAAAGAGTCGTAGACCGCCATATCGCCGTGCGGGTGGTACCGGCCCAAGACCGAACCGACGACGTTCGCCGATTTGCGGAACTTGGCGCTGTGCGTCAAACCATCGTCCCACATCGCCCACATTATGCGGCGGTGCACCGGTTTCATCCCGTCCCTGGCGTCGGGCAGGGCGCGGCCGACAATGACCGACATCGCATAATCCAAATACGACTCGCGCAGCTCGGCGGTTATCTCCCTTTCCTTTATGTTCTCGCTCTTGGCGTTGAGTTTTTCCTCTTCCATAAAATTTAATTAACTAAGCGGCCTGCATAATGAGAAGCCTCAAAGCGTCCTCGCTTAAGTCCTTGCGCTTGGCTGTGAACTTTTCAACCACTTCCGGGCTTTTCCCGAGCGCCGCGGCCAGCGCCTTGCTGTCCTTGCAGGCGGTGAAAATCGCGACTTTCGGCTCCATTTCCTTAATAAGCGCCGCGGCTTTCTTTTCGTCCAAGCCACGCTCTCCGGTCGACAAGAATAAGACGTCGACCTCGCTCAACCGATCCATCGTCTCGCTGGAAAGCGCGGAAGAAAGCTCGCCCAAGAAACACAGCGACATCTCGTCCAGCTTGGCCATGTAAACCGTGCGGATTTCCTTCTCCGAAGACTCCTCTTTTATTTGGACTCCGCGGATGCGTACGCCGCTGATTTCGTATTCGCCGGCGGTGTTGATCGTCTCGTCCGCCGTGAGCGGAAGAGGAAGGGCAACGTGCGTATATAAGGTAATGTCGCCGCGGGCCGAGGTCGGCGGATCAATAAGAAGCGCGAAGTCGGAAACCTGACATTTTAACCCGCCATTTTTCAAAGGGGTGACAACCATACTCGCTTAGTATAATTCGGAAACAGTTGATTTTCAACCGCGTTTATATATAATGAGGGCCATGCAACAAACGGTTTCCCCCAAAAAATCCGAGACTTACGAGCTCAAGCTCTTGAAGTCCGAACCCGGCCTGATGCCGCTTTTAAAAGTTGGCGATATTGTCGAGGCGAGGCTTATCGAGAAGACTGGACGCGGCGGCGTTTATTTTGACATCCCGCGGGTCGGCCTGGGAGTCATTTACGGCTCCGAGCTTTCCAACTCCAGGGAAATCGTTAAGAAATTAAACGTGGGAGACACGGTCAGCGCCAAGGTTGCCGTGCGCGAGAACGCCGAGGGGATAGTTGAGCTGTCCTTGTCCGAAGCCACCAAGCAAAAGGCCTGGCAGGAGATCAAGGACCTGCGCGAGGAGGGCGAGCCGACTAAGGTGAAGATCGTGGCCGCCAACAGCGGCGGATTGATCGCCGACCTTCTGGGCGTCCAGGCTTTTCTTCCGGCCTCCCAGCTTTCTCCGGAACATTACCCACAGGAAGCCGAGGGCAACAAGACTAAGATCATCGAGGCCCTGAAGCAGTTCGTCGGCCAGGAGCTGACGGTCAAGGTCATCAACTTCACGCCGCGAACCAACAAGCTCATCATTTCGGAAAGAGAGGTCCTCTCCGAGGGAGCAAAAGAAGCGTTGTCTAAATACAAGGTTGGCGAAGTTGTAAATTGCATCGTTTCCGGAGTGGCTAACTTTGGGGCTTTCGTCAGGTTTGCCGACGACCCGAGCATCGAAGGGTTGATTTACATTAGCGAACTGAGTCACAGCATCATCGACAACCCGAAAGAGGTGGTGAAAGTCGGCGATATGGTTAAGGCCAGCATCTTGGAAATAAAGGATGGCCGCGTTTCTCTGTCTATTAAAAGCCTGGAGGAGAATCCCTGGGAAAAGGTTGGAGAAAAGTTCAAGGAGGACAGCGTCGTCCCGGGAATCGTCTACCGCATCACTCCTTTCGGAGCTTTTGTCAAACTAGACCCGCAAATCTCCGGATTGATCCACGTCTCCGAGTTCGGCAGCCTTGAGGAGCTGAAGAAGAACCTGGAACTCAATCAGAGCTACCAATTCCTTATCGCCTCGGTCAAGCCGGACGTCAAGCGGATCATCTTGAAACTGGCGAAGTAGTACAAATAAGCGTAAAACGCAAAGCGAAAAACAACGGCCAGCAGTTGGCCGAATTTGAAGCACAGATCCGCCAGCTGGCCGACGAAATTCGAAACGCGTCCGGGTTTGTAATTTAAAGTTTGAAATTTAGAATTTGTTTCTGATTTAGAATTTCGTGCTTGGAATTTAGCGCAAAACGAAAAGCGCAAAAGTTAAAGTAGGGATTAGGGGCTGGGGATTAGGGTTTAGTCCGTCATTCATCATCCACAGTCCCTAACCCCCAACCCCTAGCCCCCAATCCCTAACCCCTCGTCCCTAGTAAATGTTTTTCGCTTTTAGCTTTTAATTTTGCGCTTTATTGCAATCTATGAACCGAAACATTATGTTAAAGACGTAATAAATGTATATGAAGGGATTAACAAAAAATATCTTAATAACGCTTCTCTTGATCTTGAGCTTTGCGCTGGCGGCCTCGTTCATCTATCAGGCGCAAACCCAGCCGAAATCCATCAGTCTTTCCGACCTGGCGAGCCAGATCGAAAGCGGTCAGATTAAGAAGATCGACATAAGCGGCAGCAGTCTCACCGTTACTGGAACCAACGGACAGGTTTATCAAGGAGAAAAAGAGGCGGAGTCGGGATTGGTGGAAACAATGAAAAATTACGGTGTGACTCCGGAAGAATTGGCCAAGGTAAGCCTTACCGTCTCTCCTTCCAGCTCCTCCAGCTTCTGGTTAACCGTCGTCTTGCCAAACTTGCTCTTTATCCTTCTCATCGGTTTTGCTTTTTACTACTTCATGCGCCAGGCCCGGCAGGGAGTGAACCAAGCCTTCAATTTCGGCCGCGCCAATCTGCGCCTCTTTACCAGTTTTAAAGATAAGATAACCTTCGCCGACGTGGCCGGCCTCAAGGAGGTCAAGGAGGAGATGCATGAGGTTGTCGACTTTTTGAAAAGCCCGAAGAAGTACTTGGATATGGGCGCGAAAATCCCGCGTGGCGTGCTCTTAATCGGCCCTCCTGGATCTGGAAAAACCCTCCTGGCTCGCGCGGTTGCCGGAGAAGCGAACGTCCCGTTCTTCCACATCTCCGCCTCGGAATTTGTGGAGATGTTTGTCGGTGTCGGCGCCGCGAGAACCCGCGACGCTTTCGCCACCGCAAAGCGCGCAGCTCCCGCGATACTCTTCATTGACGAGATCGATGCCGTCGGACGCGAACGAGGAGCCGGCGTCGGCGGAGGGCATGACGAGAGAGAACAAACCCTGAATCAGATACTGGTAGAGATGGACGGATTCGACCGCAACACGCAAGTCATCGTTCTAGCCGCCACCAACCGCCCCGACATTCTCGACCCGGCCCTGCTTCGCCCCGGAAGATTCGACCGCCGCATCATGTTAGATTTCCCCGACATCAGCGAACGCGAATCGATATTGAAGCTGCACGCCAAGGATAAGCCGCTGGATTCCGATATTGATTTCCGCAAGGTGGCCACCCGTACGCCCGGGTTCTCCGGAGCCGACTTAGCCAATCTGGTCAACGAGGCGGCAATCCTCGCCGTGCAGGAGGGACAGCAGAAGATAAGCCAGCAGAACCTCTACGACTCGATCGAGAAAATTTTATTAGGACCGGCGCGCAAGAGCCGCGTCGTCTCGGAAAAAGAAAGAGAAATCACCGCCTATCACGAGGCCGGGCACGCGCTGGTCGCGGCCGGGCTGAAAGACTCCGATCCCGTACATAAGGTTTCCATAGTATCGCGCGGCATCGCCGGCGGATACACGCTGAAACTGCCGACCGAGGAACACCATCTCACGACCCGCGCGCAGTTCTTATCCGATCTGGCCGTCATGCTTGGCGGATATTCTGCTGAAGAAAAAACTTTTGGCGACATCACCACCGGCGCCAGCAGCGACCTAAAAGAAGCCTCAAGCTTGGCGCGGATGATCGTTACCAGGTTCGGCATGAGCGAGCTTGGACCGATAACCTTCGGCAAAACCGAGGAGCTGCTCTTTTTAGGCAAAGAGATCACCACCGAGAAAAACTACTCGGAAGCCACCGCGGTTAAAATCGACGAGGAAATTGCTAGCCTGATCAACCGCGCTCACCAGACCGCAAAAAAGGTTATTTCCTCTTACCAGGACGCCTTGAAGAAAGTGGCTGATGCCCTGATGGAAAAAGAAACTCTGGAAGGCGAAGATTTCTACGAGCTGATCAAGGAGTTTGACATCAAGCCGATCGAGGCCTAAGAGAGCGCAAAACTAAAAGCGTAAAGAGCAAAATAAAAAAATAAAGGCCGGCCCTTGTTCCGGTCGGCCTTTATTTTTATTTACGAAGCCTCTCTGCTTGCGGCGGAGATATACGAAACGGTAAATGAAAATATTTCCGTAGAAGTTTTGCACTTTCCGGGTTTTCTCCTAATATATTGAAAGCCGGCTTCCCGCGCCCATAGCTCAGTGGTTAGAGCATGCGACTTATAATCGCAGGGTCCTTGGTTCAAATCCAAGTGGGCGCACAAAAAAGCGCAAAGCGTAAAGCTAAAAGCTAAAAACAGCGGCCAGCAGTTGGCCAAATTCGAAGCTCTAAATCCTAAATCCGAAACAAATTCGAAATACTAAATAACAAACTCCAAACCCGTCCGTGTTTGTAATTTAGGATTTATAGTTTGTGATTTGTTTAGGATTTCGTATTTAGGATTTCCAATATCGGCTAGTCCCTAACCTCTATTCCCTAGTAAGTGTTTTTCGCTTTGCGCTTCACATCTCTCGTATTAAATTACGAGACCTGCTAGAATAATTGAAAGATTCTTGTCTCGCCCGGAGTGGGCGGCTAGCTCAGTTGGTTAGAGCGCTTCGTTTACACCGAAGAGGCCCGGGGTTCGAAT
>JAJZPD010000003.1 GCA_021811305.1 bacterium | reverse complement strand
CCGGAGGCGGTTGGGCCGACGACGGCGATTATCTTAGGAACGTTTGGCGATTTCTTTTTGGAGCCTGGAGACGAGTTCATCTAAAGCGATCTCTCCTTCTTGTCCGCGGCGATAACTACGGAGGCTGACAGTTTTGGCAGAGGCCTCTTTTTCACCAACGATTAAGACGTAAGGAGTCTTGGCCGTTTCGGCCGCGCGGATTCTCTTGCCGAGAGTTTCGGTTGCCGGAGAAACCTCGGCGCGAATCCCGTATTTCTTCAAAGTCTCGTTCACCGAGTAAGCGTACTTGTTCTGCTTTTCGGTGACGGGGATGACCACTACCTGGACGGGGGAGAGCCAGAGCGGGAAGGCGCCGGCAAAGTGTTCGATTAAGACTCCTAGGAATCTCTCGCGCGATCCGACTAGCGCGCTGTGAATCATGACTGGAGTGTATTTCTTGCCGTCGGCTCCGACATATTCCAAAGAAAACCTCTTCGGCATATTGAAGTCCAGCTGTATGGTGGAGAGCTGCCACTCCCTACCTAAGGAATCTCTCGCCATGAGGTCGAATTTCGGGCCATAGAAAGCGGCTTCGCCTGGAGCGGAGTAGAATTTAATCTTTTTATTTTCCAAAAGCTCCTTCATTATTTTCTGGGATTTCTTCCAGATCGCGTCGTCGCCCAGATATTTGTTTTTATTCTTCTCATCGCGGAGAGAGAGGCGAACGGTGTAATCCATTTTGTAGGTCTTCATCACTTGGTTGATGCCGGAGAGCAGTTTGCTTAACTCACCTTCAATCTGGTCCTCGCGGCAGAAGCAGTGTCCGTCATCCTGAGAAAATGCGCGGAGACGGGTTAGGCCATTCAGTTCGCCCGGCTTTTCATCGCGGTAAAGATTGGCAAAATCGGCGATGCGGATCGGCAGATCTTTGTAGCTCCTTGTTTCCGAAGCGTAGATCTGGGTGTGCTGCGGACAGTTCATTGGCTTCAGGAAGTACTCCTCCTCGGTGTAGTTGGAGCGCACGTGGAACATATCCTCCTTGTACTTGTCGTAGTGCCCCGAAGTTTTGAAGAGTTCGGCTTTGTTGATCTGCGGAGTATGCACCTCCTCGTAGCCGAGCTCGTTTCTAATCTCGTTGGAGTATTCTTTTATTTTCTGGAGCATCAAGGTGCCTTTCGGCTTATAGAGCGGGAGCCCCGGGCCGACCAGATCGGAAAATACGAATAAACCTAACTCCTTTCCGAGTTTGCGGTGGTCTCTTTTCTCCGCCTCCTCAAGCATTTTGAGGTGTGCTTGCAGCTCCTTGGAAGTGGCAAAAGCCAGTCCGTAGATACGAGTGAGCATCGGGTTCTTCTCGTCGCCTCTCCAGTAGGCGCCGGCAGTGCTTTTCAAAGCGAAAGCCTCGGGGTCGATCTCCTTGGTGTTTTTCACGTGGCCGCCGCGACAGAGGTCGAGGAAGACCTCGCCGGTGCGGTAAACGGTGAGAGGCTTCTTCTCTTTAACGAACTCGTTGATCAGCTCGAGCTTGAACGGCTGGTCCTTGAAGATTTTTCTTGCTTGGGCCGGAGTCACTCTTTCTCCCTTAAAAGGAAGGTTGGCTTTAATAAGCGAACGCATCTCCTTTTCCAGCTCCTTCAGCTCGTTTTCCGCCAGCGGGCGGGGAAGGAGGAAGTCGTAGTAAAAACCGGTCTCGATGGTCGGACCAATTCCCAGTTTGGCCTTGGGAAATTTTTTTAAAACGCTTGCGGCCAGCAAATGCGCCAGCGAATGACGGATGTTGTCTAGATGCTTATCTTGCTTATCTCGTTGCATAACAGTTTAGCGTCCCCGTTTTTTCTAGAAACCCGGCCGACGACGTCGACGACGTTGTTTTCTTGTATGATGCCTTGGTTTTTTTCGAGAACGCTGTTAAAAACCAATATTTCTATAGTATTGCTCAAGTCGTCTATTTTGGCAAAAACCATCGGCTCGCCCTTCTTGGTCATGACCCGCTGGACTTTAGTGATTACTCCGGCTATTCTAACCATCTTGGTGTCCTCCAGCCCCAGCACGGTTGAGATCGGAGTGTAGCGCTTGCCCTTGGAAGCGGCGCCGCGCAGATACTCGGCCAGGGGATGTTCGGTGAAATAAACCCCTAGCAACTCCCTTTCCCAAGAAAGCCGCTCGGTCTTCGAAGCCGGCTGTATCGGATCCTGCAGCTTGAAGGTTGGAGCAACGGCGGCGCCGAACAAGGTATCCTGCATCCCTTGCTGCACTTTTTTGGCTCCGCTTGCCGCTCTCAGCACGGCATCCATATTAAACAATATTTTCTGCCTCTCTATCCCCAGGGAATCCAAGGACCCCGTTTTCGCCAACGCCTCCAACGACTTCTTGTTCAGATCGCGGTGACTGATTCGCATCATGAAATCGCCGAAGCTTTCGTATGGGCCGCCCATCATCCGTTCGTTAACAATGATCTCGGTGATATTGGCGCCGAGGTTTTTGATTGTGGCCAATCCGTAGCGTATGCCTTTTTCTTCGGGAAAGAACTGACCCAGGCTGCTGTTAACATCCGGCGGCAGCACTTTGATCCCCATCCGCTCCGCCTCGGCGGCCAAGAAGGTAATACGTTCAATGTCGCCGTTCGAGTGGTTCAAGAGCGCGGTCATGAATTCTACGGGATAGTGCGCCTTTAAATAAGCGGTCTGATAGCTTATGAGTCCGTAGCAGGCCGCGTGGCTGCGGTTAAAACCGTAGCGCGCGAAAGGAGGAAACAGCTCCCAAATTTTTTCCGCGGTTTTCTCGTCTATTCCGCTGGCGATCATGCCGTCGGTGAGCTTCTTCTGCTGTTCGTCCAGGAGCGACTTTATCTTTTTCCCGATAGCTTTGCGCAAAGTGTCCGACTGCGCCAGAGAAAATCCGGCCAAATCTCGCGCGATTCTCATCATCTGCTCCTGATAAACGCCGATTCCGTAAGTGGATTTAAGTATCGGCTCCAATTTAGGGTGGATGTATGTGATTTTTTCTTTCCCGTGCTTGCGGTTGATAAAAGATGGGATAAGTTCGATAGGTCCGGGACGGTACAGAGCGCCTAAAGCTATTAAGTCTTCCAAAACGGTGGGCTTAAGCTCCTTGATATAGCGCCTCATTCCGGCGGACTCGAACTGGAATATGCCGGTAGTTTCCCCGGTTTGCAGGAACTTGTAAGTGGCCGCGTCGTCAAGCGGAATTTTGTAAATATCGAGTTCCTCGTTGTGTATGTTTTTTATAAGCCTCAGCGTTTCCTCGATAACGGTCAGGTTGCGGAGCCCCAACAAGTCCACTTTAAGCAATCCGAGATCTTCGACTCCGTGCATTTCTATTTGAGTGATGACGGAATTGGGGTCCTGCGGCGAGCGTTGCAAAGGCAGGTAGTTCACGAGCGGTTTAGCGGAAATAAGCGTTCCGCAGGCATGAACCGAGGCGTGTCTCACCGTGCCCTCCAGCTTCAAGGCAGCGGAGAGGACTCTCCTAGCGTCGGGATCTTTTTCATACCTCTCTTTCAATTCCGGTATCTCTTCCAGGTATTTTCCGAGCTTGGTGCTGGATTTATCGGTGTTGGGCTCGAAAGGAATCATTTTAGCCAGTTCGTCGCAGAAAGAGTAGGGAAGACCCAGGGCGCGACCGGCGTCTCTCACCGAAGCCCGCGCGGCCATAGTTCCGAAAGTGATGATCTGGGCCACTCTTTCCTCGCCGTACTTGTCCTTGAGGTATGCCAACACCTCGTCGCGGCGATAATCGGCGAAGTCGATGTCGATATCAGGCATGGAGATTCTCTCCGGATTAAGAAACCTCTCGAAAAGCAGATCGTACTGCATAGGATTGATTCCGGTTATTCCTAAAATATACGAAACAAAGCTGCCCGCGGCCGAGCCCCTGCCCGGGCCGACGACTATTCCGTGATTTTTCGCCCAGTTCACGTAGTCTTGAACTATTAAAAAGTAATCGGAAAATCCTGTCTTTTCTATTACGCTTACCTCGTACTCCAGCCTTTGCTTCTCTTCCTCGGTCGGGGCGGGAAACTTTTGCTTAAACCGCCCTTGGATCAAATCCTTCAGATATTCCATTGAGGGCTTGTCGTCCGGAGTGTCGAACTTAGGCAGGATGGTTGTCCCGAGTTGGAACTCGAACCGGCACTTCTCGGCCACCTTTAAAGTATTCTCCAGCGCCTCGGGGAAATTGGGAAGGTTGACGGCCATCTCCTCGGCACTGACAAAAGAGGCATCGAAATTCTGAAAAGAGAGGCGGTCCTCGTCATCGAGGCGATTATTGGTCTGGATGGCTAAAAGTATCTCGTGGATCGGCTGGTCTTCCTTTAACACATAGTGCGAGTCCTGGGTGGCGACCAAGGGAATGCTGTATTTCTCCGAAAGCTCTTTCATCGCCTGGTGCAGATCGGGAGATTGCGGCTGAATTTCCAAATAATAATCGTCGCCGAAAAGGTTGTGGTAAAACTCGACCGTTTCTTCTGCATCCCGGCGGTTTCCAGCCCGCAAGTTCCTGGCCAGCTCTCCGGAAAAGCAGCCCGACAGGCAGATGACCCCCTCGTGGTGCTTTTCCAAAAGCTCGCGGTCGATTCTTGGCTTGTAATAGAAGCCCTCGAGGTGCGATCGGGTCACTAATTCGCACAGATTGTGGTATCCCTCCTCGTTTTTGGCCAGCAGGGTTAAGTGATAGCGGGTCATATCCTCGCGTCCGCCGCGCGAGAGGCGAGATCCCTTGGCGACATAGACCTCGACGCCGATGATTGGTCTGATGCCGGCCTTCTTGGCCTTCTCGAAAAATTCCACCGACCCGTACATATTGCCGTGATCGGTCAGCGCCAGCGCCTCCATTTCCATCTCTTTCGCTTTATTCACCAGCCCGTCGATTTTCGATAAACCGTCCAGCAGGGAATAGTGCGAATGGGTGTGGAGATGGATGAATTTCGGCATGGCTTTTTACGGCCTCATTATAAACTGAAGTTTTGCTCTTCTCCAAACTTGCTATTGATTTTTAGGAACCTGGTATATAATGAAAGCGTAATAGGGCGTTTAGCTTTATTCCGATGAACCAGCTAAGCAAATATCGGAGCGCCCTTGCTTATTTAAGTTTAATTGTAATAAGCCTGGCCGCGCTCCTCTTCGCAACGAACATCGTCCGCGGGTTCACGCATCCCACAGAACAGCCGCCTTCAGGTCAGCCGGGACCTATTCCCGTCTCTGTCGGTGGTACTTCAGCTACCACCACCGCGCAGGCCAGAATTAACTTGGGCGCGGCGGCTTCTGGCGCCAACACAGACATCGTTTCCTTATCGCCGATCGGCAACCTAATTCTTTCTCCCAGCGGTTACGTCGGCATCAAAAATCCATCCCCGACCTATAATTTGGACGTTGGCAGCGGCGGGGCCTACACCGCCCGCATCGGTTCGGCCTCTAGCGACACCTTGGTCGTCGGCGGAGGCGCGGGAAAACTGACTGTTGGAACGCTTGACCCGGTCTTCAACATCTCCGGAACGCAATTCGCCACTTATGCGCCGGGAATGATCGGCGTCAAAGAGGAATTGAACGGAGTTGCTGATCTTTCCTGTAAAGACTATCAATGTTCTTACACTATAGACTTTTCCTCTGCGTCTTACAGCAGCAGGGAGTGGCTTTTTAGAAGAATTACCGACTTCGGAGCGGAGTGGAATGGTCTAATTGTTTCGCTCACGCCTGGATTCCAAGGTCAGGTCTGGTATAAAAAAGATTACGTTACCGGAAGGCTCGTCATTTTTGGCTCGCAAGGCGGAGAAGTTTCTTACCAGCTATTAGCTCCTCGCTTCGACTGGCAGTTGTGGTCGGATGAGCCCAGCGGGTTACAACCAAACGAGGGACTAAGAGTAATTGAATAAGCTTCTTTCATTAATAGCGAATGCTTTTCGCGCGCGCCGTTTTTTGGTGGCTTTCATTGCGTGGTCGCTTCTGCCGTTGCCAATAGGTCAGGCCAGCAGCTTCTACTCCTGGTCGTCATTCCCGTTTTTGCAGGAGTTTAATAGCACCGAGGAGTTTATCTCAAACGTCTGGCACGGGATTTTTCCCCCTTCAGAACCGAGCGTTTCCATTTCAACGTCAGAGTTTTTGATTAGCTCTGTTCCGCTTTCTACTCCGGCTTTGCCTAGTGGCAGCGATTCTTTTTCGGTAATCCAAGGAGGCAAAGTCTGGCCGAAAATAATTAGAGCGGACATTAATCCAGTCGATGTGCATATTAACGACGTCCAACACTTATCGGTGACGCTCGAGTCTCCGGTTGAAATCAAATCGGTGCAGGCGATAATCTACACCGATCATAGACAGGTCGAGGTTGATTTGGACGAGTCCTCCGCGCCGGAGGCTGGTAATCAACCGAGTCGATACGCCTTGAATAACAGGAATGGGTTAAGGATAAAAGGCGGAGAAGATTTAGGTGTTAAAAGCGCGGCGGCTGAGGAGTTGTTAAAAACCTTTTATTTTTCCGGATCCTGGAAGGTTGAAGATACGCATAATGCTTCGTACCAGACTAAGCTTGCTGCCACCGACGTTCTGGGCCACAGCAGCTCGGTCACCCTGGCCTGGTCAGACGCCTGTGGCATTCCCAACGGCGGAAGCTATACTTTGTCTTCCAACTGCACCATTTCATCGGTGGACGGCGTGGATAACGGAGATCTAGTTATAGCAACCGGAACGACATTAACTCTAAACTCGACTTTCGCTTACAATCCGGGGAAAACGGTTACGCTCAACGGAGCGGTGGCGATCGGCAGTGGAGGACAATTTAAAAAAACCTACTTATGGATGGTTGATGGAGATGCCGACGGATATGCGTCTAATTCCATCCAATATACGCAGGATGTCGCGCCGGCCGGCGGGCGGAGGAGATACATGCTCGTAACCTCGCAATATGATTGTGATGACGCCAACGCCTCCATTTATCCGGGCGTAATAACATCTTCCGGATCCTGCGGCTCCTGTACTTACTCGGCGACCTGTGCCAATGCTGGTAGCGGTTCCTACTCATACACTTATTGCTCTAGCAACGGAAGTTATACTAGCGCCTCGGGGTCGTGTACCTGCACTCGTGATACTACCGGAGCCGTCTGCAGTAGTTGGTCGTCCTGTTCCGGTTCTTATCCGAGCTGCACCGGCACGCAAACCGCTTTTGTTTGCTCAGCGGGAACGTGTGGCGGCACCATATCGCAAAGCTGCAACCTGGCCAATGGCACGTTTTGCAGCGGATGGTCTGCGTGCTCAGGCGCGATTCCCTCGGGGTCATGTAGCGCTTCCGGAACACAAGCAGCTTCAACTTGCAGTAACGGATCTTGTAGCGGCTCGACTTCTCAAAGCTGTGCCCTAACTGCTGCTAATGGCACGCTGTGCGGCAGTTATGGGTCTTGTTCTGGTTCTGTGGCCTACCCGAATTGTTCTGCGTCCGGAATACAAACCGCACCGACTTGCAACAGCGGATCCTGCAGCGGGTCGACCTCTAGAAGTTGCACTGTTTATGCCTCGTCCGGCACGAGCTGTGGGTCGACCTCTTACGGAACTTGCGGCTCCTGCACATATTCTTCTACTTGCACCAATACCGGAAGCGGAACACAAAGCTACACAAGCTATGCATGCAACGGCTCCGGATCATGCATCTCCGGCTCCGGCACGCAAAGCTGCTCTTGCACCAGAAACACCAATGGCACAGCTTGCGGAAGTTATAGCGTCAGCGCTTGTAGCGGAAGCAGTTATTGTTCGACCGCCAATTACGTTTGTAGCAGCGGCTCGTGTTCGTTTAGTTCATATTCCGGGTGTACCGCCTGCACTTGCGGCTGCTCTTGCGGCACAAGTAGCTGCGGCTGCAGTACTGTTTATAATTGCAGTCGTTGCAGCGACACTTATGCTTGCCAATACGCTAGTTTTAACAGCTGTTCCAGTGCCTGCACTAGTCCGTTTAACGTCAGCTACTCCTTTAGCAGCGGGTGTGCCTCTCTTTGCGGTAGCGGTTGTAGCAGCGCTTGCAACAGCTGTGGACCGTGTCCGTAGAGTTATCCACTGTTTACACGATTACTTACACCTCCTATCTTTAAATTATAGGTTGCGAAACCTTCCACTGTTTAGGCAATGAAAAGCAAGTCGATAGGCTATTTGTTAACCTCGCTTTTGACGGCGGTTTTCGCCGCCCTTCTTTTCAATACGGCTTACGGATTTAATTCCCCCGTATCCACCCCGCCGAACGGGAACCCGGGACCGATTCCCGTTACCGATGGCGGAACTAACGCTACAACTACCGCCCAGGCTTTAGCCGATCTTGGCGCGGCAGCTTCCGGAGCCAACACCGACATTACCTCCTTATCGCCAGCCAACGGCAGCGCGCTACAGATCGGCAGCGCAGGCCTAGTGGTCGGCGGCGGAACCGGGAAGATAACCGTGGGAACGATCGACCCAATCTTCCTTATCGATGGGAAACAATATGCTACGTATGCTCCCGATATGACCGGCGTTAAAGAGGAAACAACCGGAGTTTTGACCTTAAGCTGCGAAAATGGAGTTTGCTCGAGCACGATAAGCTTTTCCAGCCTGCCTAACGGCAGTAACTTATGGATTTTCAGACGCGCGAGCAATTTTGGAACCAACTGGGAAGGATTGACAGTCAATCTAACGCCGGGATTCGACGGCCGCGTCTGGTATGAAAAGAATTATGCGCAGGATAAGTTGGTTGTCTTCGGCTCAGGTTCGGGGGAGGTTTCTTACAGCCTATCAGCTCCGCGCTTCGATTCCGCGATGTGGCCCAATCAACCGGAGGGGCTGGCACCGCATGAGGGCTTATTAATACCAAACTAAACCGACTGCTGGATATTTTGAAGATCATCATGCTCCGGAACAGCTTTAGCTCTCGACGATACCTCACCGCCCTAGCTTTGAGTTTTTCCTTATTAGGATTCCCTTTTTCTTTCGCTTCTCAACCAGCATTACCGGTAGCGGAAAACGGCAATATATTTGGCGGGGTAGAGTCGTTTTTTGCTAATGTCTGGCAAGATGTTTTTTCGAGACCGGCTGCGGTTCAGACAACGGTGGTTACCCAGACGACTCCTCCTCCACCGATGCCTACCGGGAAAAACAGCCCGCTTTTGCCTCTTGCTCCGGCTAAGCCTTCTCTGCCGAAAGGCGATCAGACTTATCGCATCGTGCAAGGGCAGAATGTCTGGCCAAAGATACTTACGGCGCAGATCAATCCGGTAGACGTTGAGGTTGGAAATACACAGACTTTCAATGTGACCATCGAGACGCCGGTAGCTATTTCCGCGGTTGAGGCGATTATTCAGACCGACCACGGGTCGGAGCACTTGATGCTTAAAAAAACTAACTTCGCCGCCACGAGCACCATTTCATCTCCGAATTTGTATTTGAACCAGAGAAACCAAATCGTCCTTGGTCAGCCGCGGGGGAATCTTGTTCCGGTAGCTGAAGCGAGCCAGCGCCTGTATACGGAAAATTTTTCCGGTTCGTGGCAGGTCAAGGATACTCACAATGCCACTTATCACACGACTTTCTTAGCCACCGACGTCTTAGGCCGCAGCAGCTCGGTCACTTTGGCCTGGTCCGACGCCTGCGGCATCCCGAACGGCGGCAGTTACACCTTAAGCTCGAATTGCACTATCTCCTCGGTGGATGGGGTGGACAACGGCAACTTCATCGTTGCTTCCGGATACACCATAACTCTCGATTCTACCTTTGCTTTCAATCCAGGACAGAGCATCACGGTTAACGGCAGCATCGCCTTCGGCAGCGGCGGTCAGATCGAAAAGACCTATCTTTGGATGATCGATGCGGACGGTGATAGTTACGCCGCCAACTCGACCGAGTATGCACAAGCCGCTGCGCCGACCGGCGGGCGAAGAAGATACCTGCTGGTAACCGGCGAGTATGACTGCAACGATTCTAGTTCGTCTATCTATCCTGGTATAGTGACCTCGGTTGGCGCCTGCGGATCTTGTAGCTACTCATCGGCCTGCACCAATTCGGGAAGCGGCGCGGATTCTTACACCGAGTGCACCGCTAGCGGAGCGTATCAAACCTACAGCGGATCATGCTCGTGCTCGCGCAACACCAACGGCGCCTCGTGTGGCTCAAGCTGCGGCGCTTGGGGGTCATGTGGCGCCAGCGGCTCAAGCGGCAGCGCCTATTGCAACGGAGTGGAAAGCCAAAGCTGCACCAGCTACGCCTGTTCGAGCGGCAGCTGTGTGGCAAGTAGCAACTACACCAACACGCAATCTTGCGGGGCGGTTAATAACGGCTCGTCCTGCGATCCGTCGACCACTGCTTGTTCTGGTTCTAGCGCCGTTTACACTTACGCTCATGTTTGTAGTAGCGGATCGTGTGTCACTGACACTATTGGCCCAACGACCTGCACTTGCGGATGCAGCAACGGCAGTTGCACGGCAGTTTATTATTGCAGTCGCTGTAGTCAGAATGTTGCCTGCTCTTATGCTTCTTTCGATTCTTGCAGCTCGTCTTGCGGCAGTCCGTTCAATATAAGCTACTCGCAGAATAACGGTTGCACTGGGTTGTGTGGCGGAAAAGGTTGCTGCTCTGGAGCTTGCTGCCCATAATATCAGCGTGCGAAAAATAATCGGCATCGACGAGGTTGGAAGGGGAGCATTGGCCGGACCGGTGGTGGTTGCGGCCGTGATGATTCCCGAAAAGTATTTTCCACGCCCACCGAAAAGTTTAAAGCTGCCGCCGCTTCGCGATTCGAAAAAATTAACCAAGCGCGGCCGGGAAGCATGGTCGGCGTATTTAAAAACCGATCCGCGGATCGAATGGCGTTTAGCGCGCGTTTATCCGGAAAAAATCGACAAACTAAACATCTCTCGCGCCGCCAATCTGGCTGCTACCAACGCCTTAAAACGTCTCCTGCAAAATATCAACTATCGGAATGATCGTTCCGACAGTTGTCTGGTAAAAGTGTTTTTAGACGGAGGATTGTATGTTTCCGAAGGAAAAATTGCGAACTTCCGCGCGAGACGTGGAAAATTAACCGTTAAAACCGTAATTAAGGGCGACGAGAAATACACTTCCGTAAAACTAGCCTCGATAATCGCCAAAGTTCACCGCGATAATTACTTAACGAAATTAAGAGACAGATATCCCAACTTCAGTTTCGATGTTCACAAGGGTTACGGAACGAAAAATCACATCAAAGAAATAAAAAAATTCGGCGCGAGCGAAATTCATCGCAAAAATTTCTTGAAAAACCTTTGACATGTTTTAATTTGTTTTTGTATAATTAAAACGTAATAAAATTTTTGCAAAAAATATCCGACACACAAAGGTCGAGAAAAAAAGATTGCACTGAAATGGCAGCTAAGAAAAAAGCTCCGGCTCGTCGCAAGACGGTCGCCAAGAAGACCACTAAGAAGGTCGTAAAGAAGACCGCCAAGAAGACCGCTGCGAAGAGGCCGGCTAAGAGGAAGAGCCGGTAAGGCTTAACTCAAACAAGGAGCGATTATTCGCTCCTTGTTTTTATTTTCTTCCGAGTTATAAATAAATTATGGGCAAAAAAACAACCATCATCGTATTCCCAGCAGCAATTTTTGCGCTAGCCGTCATCGTTTTCTTCGCCGCGAGGAGCATGAGCGTTAAAAACAGTATAACCGGAACTCCAATATCCGAGGGGAACTATGGAACCACTTCAACCACCTCTACCGCTTTAACCGCAACGCCTGGAACCTCTTTGTTTATGGTCGAATCGACCAGCGGCCAAAGCTATTTGGCCGACGGAAACGGGATGACGCTCTACGCTTTCAACCGCGATAGCGTCGGGACCAGTTCCTGTTATGGGCAGTGTTCCATCATCTGGCCGCCTTACCTTATAAATTCTACCAGTTCGACTCAGAATCTGCCGTCCGCGGCTGGGTATATCACCCGCACCGACGGCACGATCCAGTTAACTTGGAACGGCAAACCGCTTTACTACTACTCCAAAGACCAAAATCCCGGCGAAATGCTGGGCAATGGATTCAACGGCTTGTGGCACATCGTGCCGGTCAGCGGACTCTAGTTTCTTTGTTCAGAACCGCTAAAGCCATAGCGGCTAGACACAGAGAAAGATCGCGGAAAACGATGTCCATCGCGAATAAGTTAGATAACGTGATGGCGAAGAGAATTACGGCCGCGGTTAATCCGGCCCAGAATAACTTTTCACCGCTCATTATCCAAAGAGCTAGTAATATTTCCGTCGCGGCGAAAACAATCAACCAATTGCTTAACGGCCAGATTTGTCCCAGCCAAGACGGAAAGAAAGTGAGCCAGGCATCGGGATTCATAAGCTCAGAAATGGCCGCGTAGCCAAAGGCGAAAGCCAGAGACAGTCTTAAAAGTATGGAGGCTTCCTGTTTCATGCGGTTTTGCGAGCGATTAATTTTAAATAATTATAAACCGCACTGAAAGAAGAAGCTATTCGTATCGCAGCGCCTCGATTGGATTTTTGTCAGCCGCCTGCTTAGCCGGGTAGAAGCCGAAAACTAACCCGATTAATGCAGCCATAGCTAATCCAACCAAGGCCGCCGATACCGGAAAGACGAAGCTCCAGCCGGTGGATAACAGGCGGTTGAGCAGCAGTGATATCAAAAACGATATCAGCGCCCCGAAGGCGACGCCGATTATCCCGCCGGCGGCGGTAAGTGTCACCGCCTCCCATAAGAATTGACGCATAATGTCCCCTTTAGTGGCTCCGACCGCCTTGCGCAATCCGATTTCCCGCGTGCGTTCGGTAACCGAGACCAGCATAATATTCATTATCCCCACTCCGCCGACAATGAGAGAAACAGCGGCTACCGCGGAGAGAAGCGCGGTCAGGATGGAAGTAATGGCGCTCACGCGCGACGCGGCATCGGCCTGGGTGGTGATATGGAAATCGTCCTTGCTCGGATCGGTAATGCCGTGCCGGAAGCGCAAGACCCGAGTGATGTCGGTCACCGTCTGAGGTACGTCCTGCTCCGAATCGGCTTCGGTGATTATGCCGTTAAAGTATTTTATCCCGAGAAGGTAATCTTGGGCGGTGGTGTAGGGGATTATGACTATGTCGTCGACGTTGAAGAGCGAAACCATGCCCTTTGGAGGGAAGACGCCGACAATACGGAAGTTTTTGTTGCGGATTTTGACCGTCTGCCCCACCGGATCGGACAAGCCGAAAAGCTGGCTGGCGACGCGACTACCGATGACTGCTACGCTGGCGCGGCTGTTTATGTCGTCTTGGGTTATCGATCGGCCGCTTATCGGATAGATCTGGAATATCTCCTGCAGCCCGGACGAGCTGCCCATTATCACCGCGTCGCTTTTGATCGTGCTCTGATAAGAGACGTTGCCGGGGACGAGCACGATTGGCGTGGCCACTTTGAGGTCGGGGACGTTATTCTTATCCTCGATCGCCGCCAGATCCCCATTTTTCAGCGAGTCGGAAAAAATTCCGGTAATAGCGGAGGGGCTGGTAGGCAGGTGGCCGGGGTCGATATCGATCATTGCCGGCCCAAAGCTTTTTACTTGATTCAATATACTAGCAGTTGCGCCCTCGCCGAGCGATTCGATGACGATGATGGCAGCGATGCCGATGACTATCCCCAGGATAGTCAGGGTGGAACGGAGACGATTGGTGCGCACGCCGCGCCAGGCAGCTTGCAGAATGTGATAGAGCTTCATTTCTGGTAATCGTTCAAGTCTTTTTGGCGCGCGACTCGCCGATCGCTTTCAACCTTTCCGTCTTTTAACATAATTATCCTCTTAGCGTGTTCGGCGGTGATGGTTTCATGGGTCACCAGGATAATGGTGCGCCCGCTTTTCTTTTGCAGGTTCTGCAGGAGGTCGATGACCACTTGCCCGGATTTTGAGTCCAGATTGCCAGTAGGCTCGTCGGCGAAAATGATAGTCGGATCGACGACCAGAGCTCGGGCGATGGCCGCCCGTTGTTGTTCTCCGCCTGAGAGCTCCGATGTCTGGTGGTGCGCCCGCGGCGTCAGTCCTACGGCATCTACAGCCATTTTAGCCATCTCATCCCACTTCTTTTCCGGGATGTCCGAGTAGTAGAGCGGAAGCTTAACGTTCTCATAAACTGAGGTGCGCGGAAGGAGGTTGAAGGATTGGAAGACGAAGCCCATCTCGCGGTTGCGCAAGCGCGACATCTCGTCGTCGGAATAGGCACTGGCCGGCCTTCCTTTGTACAAATATTCTCCTCCGGTCGGCTTATCCAAGAATCCTAGTATGTGCAGTAGGGTTGATTTACCCGAACCGGATGTCCCCATAATCGCCACAAATTCTCCCTCTTCTATCTTGAGGGAAACGCCATCCAATGCTCTGGTTTCTACGCCGTCGCCGTAAATTTTTGACAAGCTCCTAACTTCGATCAAAGTCATGATTACATGCCGCCGGCAGTGGTGTAATTGACTATCTCGTCGCCGGCCTTTAGGCCGGAGACGACTTCTTCTGTTCCGTCGGATCCAGTCAGTCCGGTGGTGATAAGAGTCTTGATCGGAACGGTTGAGGTCGAACGCAGTAGAACGAAATTCTGTCCGTTTTCATATATCACTGAGCGCTGGGGGATTATTAGAACGTCGTTTTTAGTTGCGGTAACTATATCGATATTAGCCGTCATTCCCGATTTGACCGGCTGCGGCTGAGTGAGAAATTTCAGCATTACCTTATAAGTCGGTACTCCCTCGATAACGGTTTCGCCGGGGTCGATAGAGATAACCGCTGCTTTGAAACTAACCACATCTCCGTATGCATCCAGGGTGACGTTCGCCTGGTTGCCGACTGCGACTTTAGCGATATCTGAGTCGGCCACGTAGGTTTCTATTTGGAAGTTATCTTTGGAGATGATTGTGAAGGCTGGAGAGTTAGCGGCAATCGTCTCGCCTACTTTGATGTTCTTTGCAGTCACCAAGCCGCTAATCGGCGAATAAATCGTCGCTTTAGCTATTTGGTCTTGGTAAAGCTTGACACTGGCTTGCGCCTGGGCGACTTGTGCCTCCGCCGCCGCGATGCTCGACGTCGTAGCCGAAGCCTCAGTCAAAGCCAACTCTTTTTCCGCCAGGTTTAGGCTGGAAACCGCGGAGGAGTAGGCGGATTGTGCGGCTGAGAGCGAGTTGACGGCGTCGGCTACCTCGAAGCGCGCCGCGGAAATCTCGCTTTGCCACGAGGAAAGGGTGGCGGAAGAAACGGAACCGGATGGCGTTGCCTCGTTCACCGCCTCCGCCGCCGAAGTCAGGAAATCGGCGACCTGGTTTAAGCCACTCAAGGAAGAGCTGGCCGCAGAATCGAGGTTGCTTCCAGTGGTCAGCGCGGAGTTTAACACCGGCCATTCGTTTAAAACGCTTTGGATGGCCTGCCGGGCATTAAGCAGTGAAAATTGCAGCTGTTGGTCGCTGATTGTTATTGTCAGCTGTGGGTTATTGCCGGTTGGGTTGGTAAAAATCTCGTCAGTCTTGTTTCGCACGGCGTCATTGGCCGAAACATAGGCGTTCTGGATAGAGTTAAGAAGCGTCTGTGCGGAACCGGCAAGGGAGGTTTGGGCGCTCTGAACCTCGGCCTGCTTGACGCCTATCTGCTGGGAAGTCGAGCCGGAAAGCAAACTAACCAAGTTCGCCTGCTGGACTCGCAAATTAGCCTCGGCTTGGGCCAGACTGGCTTGGAAAGATAAGGTGTCTAGGCTGGCGAGCGCCTCTCCGGCAGCGACGCTATGGCCGACCTCGGCTGCGATGCTGGCGATTTGGCCGCCTTGCGTGAATGCCAGATCGACGCTATGAGCCGCGACCACCTGTCCGGTGACGCTAACGGTCTGCACAATATTCCCTTTCTGAACAGAAATGTAGCTGTAAGGGGACTGAGGTTTTGGCCAGAAAACATAGGCAGCGGCGCCGATGGCGGCGGCTGCAACGAAATATATCAAGAACTTACTGGCCAGCGCTTTTTTTACGCTCCAGTTAGGCATCACACATATTATAATACAATCAGCCGATATTAATCTGTTAGTAAGTTCCGATTCAGGTTATTATTTGGACGCGCGGGATAAAGATGAAGTAAAATCTAAAACAATGGATCTAAAAATTATTAAAGAAAAAACGGCGCTGGTGGTAATCGACTTGCAAAAAGGGATAGTCGGCCGTCCTTGCTCCCCGCATTCGGCGGAAGAGGTTGTCGGCAACGCTTCTAAGTTGGCCGAGGCCTTCCGCAAAAATCAGATGCCGGTCTTCCTGGTGCGCGTCACTCCGTCGACCGATCTCAAAGATCGCTTATCTCCAATCGCCGACCAGGCGATGGCCGGCGGGGGACAGCTTCTTCCGGACTGGGCAGAGATCGTTCCGCAGATGGGACCGACCGAATCCGACTTCCTTGTTACCAAAAGACAATGGGGAGCTTTCTACGGGACCGAACTCGACCTGCAAATGCGCCGCCGGGGAATTAACACGATCGTTCTCTGTGGAATTTCTACTAGTATAGGTGTGGAAAGCACCGCCCGCTTCGCTTATGAGTATGGCTACAATCAAGTGTTCGCTGAAGACGCGATGGCGGCCGGAGATGCAGCCGAGCACCATAACTCGGTTTCCCGCATTTTCCCAAGGGTCGGGTTGGTCCGCTCAACCGAGGAGATCTTAACGGCTTTGAGGTCTTCTTAAATCCCGATAAAAGCATGGTTTGATAGAATGCTTCAAGTTATCAACTTGATTGCTGACGAACAGGATTTATACTGGAATAAAGTTGCTGAACAGAATCGTATATTCCTTTATTTTCCGGCGAACGATTAATTCTCCTGAGACGATAAATCTCCGAGCAACTGGTTAAATTGCAACTGGCTAAATTAAACGTGAACGAAACCAGGGAAAAACTAAAAGTGCTGATGTTCGGATGGGAATTTCCTCCGCACAACAGCGGCGGACTGGGGGTGGCTTGCTACGGATTAAGCAAAGCTCTGGCCCAGGACGGCGTTCGGATTTCGTTCGTCTTACCGAAAAAAATGGAGGTCTCAGCCGACTTCCTTAAGCTGGTTTTCGCCTCGCCCGGAGAAATAAAGTTAGAATTTTTTAATTCATTGCTTTCGCCATATCTTTCGGCGGAATCTTACCTGTCGCGGCGAGCCGCGTCTGAGTCCGGTCTTTACGGTGATAGCTTGTTTGCCGAGGTCGAGCGCTATGCGGCCTTAGCCGGAGCGATCGCCGACCAAGAAGACTTTAATATCATTCACGCGCACGACTGGCTTTCCTTCCTAGCTGGAATCGAGGCGAAAAAAAGAAGCGGTAAGCCGCTGGTGGTTCATGTCCACGCTACCGAGTACGACCGCACCGGGGATGGAGTAATCAATCCGTTCGTTTATAAGATAGAAAGAGAGGGGATGACGAAGGCGGACAAGATTATCGCGGTTTCCGATTTCACCAAAAATAAAATCGTGGAAAAATATGGAATAGATCCGCGTAAAGTCATGGTGGTTTATAACGGAGACGACCCCTCCTCGGCGAGCGGGGAGATGAGCGGAGAATCGCTACTCTCCCGCATGAAGGAAGCAGGTTTTAAGATCGTGCTTTTCGTGGGCCGCTTCACTCTGCAGAAGGGTCCGGACTATTTCCTGCGCGCCGCAAAAAAAGTTCTGGAAATCGAGCCGGACGTGTTTTTCGCGATGGTTGGTTCGGGGGACATGGAAGGGCAGCTCCGACAAGAAGCAGGCGCCTTAGGCATTTCTGGCCGGGTTGTTTTCACGGGATTTCTGCGCGGCGGAGAACTGGCTGAAGCGTTCCGCGCCGCCGACGTTCTGGTTATGCCCTCGGTTTCCGAGCCTTTCGGCATCGTTCCGCTGGAATCGCTGCGGAACGGGACGCCGGTCATCATCTCCAAACAATCCGGAGTGTCCGAGGTCATTCGGCAGGCTTTGAAGATTGATTTCTGGGATGTTGATGAGATGGCGAACAAGATTGTTGCCGTTCTGCGACACCCGCCTTTGTCTGAACAGTTGGCGCGCGATGGCCAAGCGGAAGCGGCGGCGGCAACTTGGGAGTCAGCTGCGGAAAAATGTATTAATATTTATCAGAAGCTTTTAACAGCTAATTAAACCATGTCAGTCTGCTTATATTTTCACGTTCATCAGCCGTACCGGGTGAAGAAATACCGCGCTTTCGAAGTCGGCCGCGATCACTCCTACTTCAACGATTCATCTTCGAGCGATTTGAACAACGAAAAAATTATCCGCAAGGTCGCGGAAAAATCCTACTTGCCGGCCAGCGTCGTCTTAGCGGAACTGCTGCGCCGGCACCCGGAATTCAAGTTCGCCTTTTCGTTTTCCGGCGTGGTCCTCGACCAGATGGAACAATTCGCCCCCGATGTTTTGGATTCCTTCCGCAACCTGGTGCGCTCCAGCCGCGGAAGAGTGGAAGTTTTGGGCGACACCTATCACCATTCCCTCTCCTTCTTTTATTCTCCGCGCGAATTCGAAAGGCAGATTGCTTTGCACCGCCGGAAAATCTCCAAAATATTCGGACAAGTTCCGAGGGTGTTGCGCAACACCGAGTTGTCATACAACAACGACTTAGCGCGCTGGGCCGATCGGAGCGGCTATCTCGGAATCTTAGCCGAGGGCTGGGATCCAGTCTTGGGCTGGCGGAGCCCCAACTACATTTACCGACCGAAAGGAGCCAGCAAGATTAAGGTGCTTCTGAAAAATTATCGCCTTTCCGACGACATCGCTTTCCGGTTCGGCGAACGCAGCTGGTCCGAGTGGCCGCTGACCGCCGACAAGTTTTCCTCCTGGGTTTCCGCCGCCCACCTCGACGGGGAGACGATCAATCTCTTCATGGACTTCGAAACTTTCGGCGAGCACCAGTGGGCCGACACCGGCATCTTCGACTTCCTGCGGGCTTTGCCGGGAGAACTGTTAAAAGATAAATATAATCATTTCCTAACGCCGAGTGAGACGCTGCGGAAGTACCAGCCGGTCGGGGAGATCGACGTGCCGAACGTTTTAACCTGGGCCGACACCGAACGCGACCTCTCGGCCTGGACCGGAAACGACATCCAGCGCTCGGCTATCAAAGAGATTTACGCGCTGGAAAATCGGGTCTTGCGCAGCCGCGACCCCGAGCTTATCGAGGATTGGCGCCGGCTGCAGACTTCGGATCACTTCTATTACATGTGCACCAAGTGGTTCGCGGACGGAGACGTTCACAAGTACTTCAACCCGTACGAGACGCCGTTCGACGCTTACATTTCTTTCATGAATGCGTTAGACGATTTAAAATTGAGATTGGACAATCCGAAAAAGAAAAGGTCGCTAAACGTTATTTTCGCAAATAAATGATCAAGACTTCCGCTGGGAGAAAAAAGACGGCCGCAGCCAAGCCTCTGCATCGCGTGACCGAGAGCCACCAGGCTTTCTGGGTTAACAACGGTCCGATTATCCACGACCTGAAGGAGTTGGAGCAATCTCTGCTTTCGATGGCCGACGCGACTTTTGCTTACCACGTCAACCAGCATAAGAATGACTTCGCGAAATGGGTGAGCGAGGCATTAAATAATTCCGAGGTTGGCAAAAAGTTGCAGCGCTCCAAGACCAAAACCGCCTTCCTGAAGGTTTTGCAGCAAACACTGAAGGAGGTAAAGTAAAATCTAAGACAATGGCGAGATCGGTGGTTTTAGGAAATGGAAACGCCCTAGTCGGACTGGACGCGCGCGGCCAGGTCCGCGATTTTTACTTTCCTTTCGTGGGATTGGAAAACCACGTCGGCGGAGAAAGCGGCATCTACCATCGCATCGGCGTCTGGGCGGATGGAAAATTCGCCTGGTTCGATGATGAAAGCTGGCAGATTACTACCCGCTACGGCGGCGACACTTTTCATAACCTCCTCTCGGCCCGGAACGAAAAACTGGGAGTTGAGTTGGAGTTCGACGACGTGGTCTATAACGAAAAAAACATCTTGGTGAGAAAAGTTTCGGCCAGGTCGCTTTCTAAGCCGTGCTCGGCCAAGCTTTTTTTCCACCAAGCTTTCCAAATTTACGAGTCGCACCGCGGCGATACCGCCTATTTCGATCCGCGCAACAGCTCGGTTATCCATTACAAAGGGAGGCGCGCTTTCCTGGTGAATGCTTTCCATCACGACCAGCCCTTCGACGATTACAGCGTCGGCGTTTTCGAGAGCGAAGGCCTGGAGGGCACTTTTCGCGACGCCGAGGACGGGAAGCTGTCGAAAAATCCCATTGAGCACGGACAGGTCGATTCGGTTATCGGCTTGTCGATGAATCTCGAGGTGGACAAGTGGGATGTCGTCTACTACTGGCTGGCGGCAGGGAAGTCGATCGAGGAGGTTTTCGAGCTAAACTCCTACGTTTTAGAAAAGACTCCGGAACATCTCTTGCGCACCACTAAGGACTTTTGGAAGGCTTGGGTCGGTAAAGATTCGCCAATTTCCGGACTACTCGACGAAAATCTAGCCAATCTTTTCCGCAGTTCGCTTTTCGTCATCCGCGCCCATGCCGACAATAACGGAGCGATTATCGCTTCGACCGACTATGACATGCTCCAGTACGGCCACGATACCTACAGCTACATGTGGCCGCGGGACGCCTCGATGGCGGCGTTGGCCCTGGATAAGATCGGCGATACGCATATCGTCGAGCGCTTCTTCGACTTTTGCAACGATGTTATAACCGCCGACGGATACTTTATGCATAAATACCGTCCGGACAAATCCTTGGGAAGTTCGTGGCATCCCTGGCTGCGCGACGGAAGATTAGAGCTTCCAATACAGGAAGACGAGACCGCTCTGACCATTGCCGTCTTGTGGGAGCATTATCGCGCCTCGAAAGATTTGGAATTCGTGGAGAACGTATATAATTCCCTGATTAAAAAAGCGGCCGATTTTATGTCCTCTTACATCAACCCGCAAACCGGATTGCCGCACCCCAGTTACGACTTGTGGGAGGAGAAGTACGGGACATCCACCTTCACTGCCGGCGCAGTCTACGGAGCTTTGACCGCTGCCGGAAATTTTGCCAACCTTCTGGGCAAGACGCAAGATGAGGAGAGGTGCCGCAAGACAGCGGAACGGATAAAGGAGGGGATTATGACTAGCCTTTATGATGAAAAGACTGGTCTTTTCCATAAGATGATCAACATGACCGACGGGCACAAGGTGGTGGATAAGACCGTCGACACCTCGAGCGTTTATGGAATATTCGCTTTCGGAGTTTTAGGAATAGACGACCCCCGTTTGGAGCGAGCTGTCAACGAAACCGAGAAAATTCTTTCAATAAAAACCGAGGTCGGCGGCTTGGCCAGATACGAAGGCGACACGTATTACAATCCAGAAGAGAGCGGGAAGATTCCCGGCAATCCTTGGTTTATTACGCACCTCTGGATGGCGAAATACCATATCAGTCGCGCCAAAAACAAAGAGGAGTTGGATAAGGCGCGCGAAAGGCTGGAATGGGTGGTTAAACACGCCTCCCCTTCGGGAATCTTATCCGAGCAGATCGATCCGTGGAGCGGAGAGTTGATCTCGGCTACACCCCTCACCTGGAGCCATGCCGAGTTTATTTTAGCCACACTGCTTTACCTGGAAAAAGAAAAGTCATTTTCATAATTAACCATTGAATTTTGACTCCGAGTTTGTTAGTTGGTAATTTTAGATCAGTCATGCACCGTTCCATTCCCAATAGGCGGCGGGGGAGGCGCGTTCTCGATGTCTAAGAACAGCATTTCTTGCGGATCGCGAGTAGGAAGTTCTGGAGTTCCCGGTTTAGAACCAGGACCATTAGACGATTTTGTTGTTCCGGCGGTAGCCAATATCGCAAGGTTGACGCTGGAGCGGGCGGCCGAATGTCCTCACGCGGTTTTTCGCAATGTGCGTTTGACTACGCGATCCGACCTCCGAGTAGTTTTCAAACGCTGGTTAGGCAGACAACTTGGAGAACGCTTCAAGGGCGTTCATTATCCGGAGTTTGTCTCTCCAACTCGCCTTAAGATCAAGGTTGGCGACAGCGGCAGATACGCACTGCTCGACTTACCTATGAGTCTCGCTTCTTTTCTGGAAGCTCCTCCGGAGTGGATTCAGAAGAAGATTGGGAAAAATAGAGCAAACTGATCCTAAAGATGTCCGCCACCCGGCGGACATCAACCTTTTAAAAATTTAATCCGAAGAACGAAATCTAAAACCTTTCTTTAAGCGCGATAAATTCTAAGTCCCGTGACGATCGTCATGATAGTAAGAATTAATGAAAGCACTAGTTTTAGCGCAAAGCTAAAAGCGCAAAACGCAAAAGAACAATTCTAGCGAACGGCGTTGTTGTTTTTCACTTTGCGCTTTTAATTTTGCGCTCACTTTACGATTCCCTTATGGTGCTCGACGCCGGTGATCTTATTTTTTCCGTCCACGAAAACCACGGTAGGATCGAGCTCCTTGGCCTCATCCGGAGTAACGAAAGCGTCGGCGAGGATGATGACGATATCCCCCGGCTGAAAGTGCCTGGCCGGAGGGCCGTTTAGAACGATGTCGCCTTTTCCTTTTTCTCCCGGCAGAGCGTAGGTCTGCCAGAGAGTGCCGTTGGCGAGGCTGGTGACGCGGACCACCTGGTAAGGCTTGATGCCGGCGGCTTCCATCAACTCCTGGTCGATGGTAATCGATCCGACGTAGTTGAGGTCGGCCTGGGTGACGGTCGCGCGGTGGATCTTGGAGACGCAGATCTGCATTAACATGATCCCATCATAGTTTTGGGCCCGGTTGTTGTCAAAACGGCCGACTGGTATAATTTCCCCATAATGACCATGAATACCATAATCGCCTTAGGCGCCAATTACCTGTACATTCCGGTTTCCCTGCTGGCCATTTACTTTCTGTGGACCGAGGGGAATGAAAAACGCAAGTCGCTCCTTATTTTCGCGGCCATTAGCTTGCCGCTGACGCTGGCTTTCGCTCGGATCGCCGGCCATTTTTATTACGACCCGCGACCGTTCGTCGTCGGCCATTTCACGCCGATCATTCCTCACGTCCCCGACAACGGCTTCCCTTCCGACCACGCTCTGCTGACCTCGGCCCTGGCCGCCCTGGTTTTCGTCTTTAACCGGAAGAAGGGCTTGATTCTCGGAGCTCTGGCGCTCTTGGTAGGTTATTTCCGTGTGGCCGCCGAAGTCCACCACTGGATCGACATCGCCGGCAGCTTTGCTATCAGCGCTTTCACCGCTTGGCTGGTTTACCTGATAATAGAGAGTTATAAGAGGCGCCATGGAGAGAAAAGAGCTTAGCGTTTTCGAAGGCGAAGAAGCGATAAAAGAGTTTTTAAATCCGGAAAACCTACCTTACCCGCCTTTAGTTGAACTTCCCAAGGAGATGAATCCTTATGCTTCCGATGGCGTGCGGATCTTCGGCAAGCTGATGTTTCTTACGCCGCTTTTGAACCTCAAGTCCTACCCGGCCTTTAATATGCTGCAGGAGGCAAAAGTTTCAGGGGGACTTGACGGAATTGAGCGCCTGGTAGAAAGCTCCTCGGGCAACTTGGTATTTTCTTTGGGGATCATCGCCAGGACTTTCGGCATTACCCAAACCGCGGCCGTAGTAAGCCGGACGATTGCCAAAGGCAAGCTGGATTTACTGCGCCTCGCAGGCCTTACCCCTTTTTTGGCCGACGAGTCTGAGACGAAGGGTAGCAACCACGAAGCGGCGGAGATGGGCAGGCAGAAAGCGTGGAAGCACTTGAACCAGTACGGCAACGAGGCGAACTTTCAGGCGCACGAAAAATGGCTGGCGCGGCAGATAGACGAGCAGACCGAAGGCGAGTTGGGCGCTGTTTCGGCGGGCCTAGGCTCGACCGGAACGATTATCGGTTTAAGCCGGTACTTCCGAGGCAGGGGAGCGAAGACGAAAATCGTCGGCGTCATCCGCCAAGTTGGACAGCCGGTTCCGGGGGTGCGCACCGACGATCAACTGCGCGAAGTCACGCTCCAGTGGCAAGGAGCCGCCGATTATATCGCGCGCATTGATTCGCGAGAATCGTTTTCCAAAAGCTTGGAGTTAGTCCGCCACGGTATAATGGGCGGACCGAGTTCAGGTTTCGCCCTGGCGGGACTGTTGGATTTCTTAGGTAAAGCGAAGAGTGAAGGAATAGTCGATGAACTAAGAGGTAAAAACGGAGAGATAAAAACAGTCTTTATCTGCGGCGACACTCCTCTACCGTACATTAATGACTACTTTGCGGTCTTGGGAGAAGACGTCTTTCCGGAAGTAAAAGAAGGATAAAAAAACGCAAAGCTAAAAGCTAAAAACGAAAAACAACGACTAGGGACTAGGGGTTAGGGGTTGGGGGGTTAGGGACTGCGAATGACGGATGGCGGACTAAACCCTAATCCCCAGTACCTAATCCCTACTTTAACTTTTGCGCTTTTAGCTTTTCACTTTGTGCTTCCTATTGCGCTTTGCCGATGCCTATTTTTATATTGAAGTTTATCGACGGCATTGCGCACGGCGGCTTGGCCGAGAGGCAGAACGGATCGCCGACCGCGCTTAGCGTCGTCGTGCCGGGAGATATGGCGTCGTATATCCCCTGAGCACCTCTAATAACCATAACATTAACTCTTCTCGAAATTATTCCTGGCGGAGAGACGGAGATGCGCCAGTTGTAGGTGTCGCCCAAGTTAAGGAGGAAGGAGTCTCCGACCTTGAGATTAATAGTCTGATTATTATCGCTCAGGGTCACCGTAGTCGAGGTTGCCGGTGATTTCACTGCGGTTGAGGTAGCCGCGGGCGGGGTTGATGTCACATTGGTCCGGGTGGACGTGGATAAGTTGAAGGCGCTGATCGACAAGGTTGAAGAGGCGGATGGATCTTCACAGCGCGGTAACCCGGTGAGCGGGCCGCCTCCGGCATCTCTAATCGGAGCGATAACCGGCGCGCCGGCCGTTCCGACGAAAAGACGCAGGTTAACCGAGTCGGATCCCAGCTGGCCGCACCAGTTACGCCAAACTAAAAAGAAGGAGGCGCTTCCCCCGGGGGCGAGGAGCGCTTCTCCGGCGGGGATAGAAGAGATTACGCCGACCGGTAATTCAACGCCAGATGAATCAATTAACGATAAGCGCGGAGCGCTTCCGAGGAAACAAGATGAGGCGGAGACGTTGGTTACGGTGGCTGCTCCCGCCAAAGCTCCGGTCGCTCCCTGCATGCTCGAAGAAAGTTTCAGCTGGCTAGCATCGCAGGTTATCTTCTCGCGGAAAAGCGACTGCACCGAGAGGAAAGCTATAACTGCAAAGATAACGATCGCCGCCAGCCCGATAACTATTAGAATCTGCTTAAATTTCGGCATTGGTTCTTATATAAAAGTCTAGCAGATTTTGGGAAACTGAACTACCGCACCGCAAGCGGTGCGGTATTCGCTTACGGCAATCCTTCGACGCGGCTCAGGATGTTTTCATCCTTCGACGCGGCTC
>JAJZPD010000039.1 GCA_021811305.1 bacterium | reverse complement strand
ACGGATTATCCAGGTCGAGCCAGTAGCCGATGCGCTCGGTGAAAGCCTTCCACTCGGAGAGATACTTCCAGATGTTCTCCTTGGCTTTTTCGTTAAAAACCTCGATACCGATCTTCTCCTCGATCTCGCGCTTCTCCTTCACGCCGAGTTCCTTCTCTACGCCAAGCTCAATCGGCAGGCCGTGGGTATCCCATCCCGCGCGGCGCGGGACGTTGTAGCCCTGCATCGTTTTGTATCTCAAGATGATGTCCTTAAAGACTCGCGCCAGAATGTGGTGCAAGGCCGGATGGCCGTTGGCGTAAGGCGGCCCTTCGTAGAAGACGAAATTCTTGCGTCCGCGGCGTGATTTGACGGTCTTTTCGAAGACGCGCCTTTTTTTCCAGAGGTCGGCAACCTTCGCCTCCAATTCGGCGGGATGATACTCTTTAAGGTCTTTCAGCATAGAGATTGGATATGGAAAATATACCTTATTTAAGGGTATCGGAAAAGAAGGCTCGTCGCTAGCGCAAAACTAAAAGTGCAAAATGCAAAATAACGAAAATCCGAAATCAGAATCCGCCAGGCGGCGGACGAAATCCGAAACAAATTCGAAATACCAAATACCAAACTCCAAACCCGACCGTGTTTCGAATTTATTTTCACCATAGATCCTTCGGCAGAGCCTCAGGATGACGGTCGCGTGGCGTCATTCTGAGCGAAGCGAAGAATCTGTGTTAAAACCCTTGCTGCAAACGCCTGTATAGAAAACGCAAAATGAAAAGCGCAAAGTTTAAAAGAGACGACAACTAACGGCCCGTCGTTATTTTTCGCTTTTAGCTTTGCGCTTTTAGAGTCTCTCTACCGTCTCCAGGCCTAAAATTTTGATTCCTTTTTCCAACACGATTGAAGCGGTCCGGACCAGGGCCAGGCGCGAGGCTCGAACTTCCGGCTCGGCGGTCAGAACCGGCTCGGCGTGATAAAAGTTGTTCATTGCCTCGGAAAGCTCGTACAAGTATTCGGCCAGGTAATGCGGCGCGCAGTTGTCCGCGGCGCGGCCGAGGACCTCGGGGAATTCGGAGAGCTTCAGTGCCGCCCGCTTTTCCGCTTCGGTCGTAAATCCGCGGCTGGCTTTGGCCGCCGACTTCGATTTCTTTAAGATGCTGCGCAAACGCGCATAGGTATAAAGGAGATAAGGCGCGGCGTTTCCCTCGAAGGAAAGCATTTTCTCCCAATCGAACAAGATGTTGCTCGTCCGGTTCTGAGAAAGGTCATTGTATTTCAGAGCGTCGATGCCGATAATTTCCGCCGTTCTTCTTTTTTCGCGGCCTTTTATCTCCGGAGCCTTCTCTTCCAGAACCTTGCCGGCTTTATCAACCGCTTCGTTTATAACCTCGGAAAGCGAGATGTGTTTTCCGGCCCTGGTGGACAGCTTTTTCGCGTCTCCTCCCAAAACCAATCCGAATTTTATGTGGACCAACTCTTGGTCGCGCAGATAGCCGAGCTTTTTCAGAACGGCAAATAATTGTTCGAAATGCAAATATTGTTCGGCGCCGACTACATATAAGATCTTGTCCGCTTTGTATTTTTCCAGCCGGTACTTGGCGGCGGCGATGTCGGTCGTGGCGTAAAGATATGCCTCGTCCGACTTTTGAATAACGAAAGGCGGCAGATTTTCCTCGTCCAAGGGGATAATAATCGCGCCTTCGCTTTTCACCGCCAATCCGCGGCGCAGCGCCTCGTCCACAATGCCTTTAAGAAAAGGCTTGTAGAAGCTTTCGCCGTGCGAGACGTCGAACCTGACACCCAGCCGCTTCGCCACTCTGGCAAACTCGCTCATACTAAGCGAGTAGATCTTCCGCCAGAGGCGCATGTTTTCCGGATCGCCGGACTGCAGCTTTCTCGTTTCCTCGCGTGCAATTTCTTCGAGGCGCGGATCCTCCTTCATGCGCGCGTTATACTCGACGTAAAGCCGAAGGAACTCGTTTATCGACAACTCAACCTTCCCCTCTAGACTCTTTTCCTTGTAAGCGGCGATCATTATCCCGAACTGCTTTCCCCAGTCTCCGGGATGATTCCACGAGACGACGCGGTATCCCTGGGAACGGTAGATGTTATAGAGAGCCTGGCCGATGATGGTCGAGCGCAGGTGGCCGAAGTGTAGAGGCTTTCCGATATTGGGCGATCCATATTCGACGATTACTTTTTGTCCGGCCCCCTTTTTCGAATCACCCCAGGTGGTTCCGGCAGAAGATATTTTCTTAAACGTCTCATTAATGGTCTTGTTCGACAGCCAAAAGTTGATAAATCCTCCGGCGACCTCCATCTTCTCGAAATACTCTTCGGGCACAACGGCTATGATTTTTTCCCTCAACCTCTCGGCCTCGTCTTTCGGAGAGGCGCCGTTCCTCTTGGCTATAGCGAAAGCCGCGTTGGTAGAAAACTGCCCCCGGCCGGCAACCTTCGGCCGCTCCACGGAAAACTCCAGCCCCTCTCCAATCGCGGCGGAGACCATCGATCTAATTTCGTCGATCATTGCGCACATTATATAAGCGTTTGGCCACTGGTGGCTAGTGACTAGCGGCTGTTTTGAGCTTTGCGCTTTTAATTTTGCGCTCTATTATACAAGCGATGCCCGACATTGCCTTTAACAAACGCGCCAACTTCGATTACGAGATATCCCAAAAGTTCGAGGCCGGAATCGAGCTCCTAGGGTTCGAGGTCAAAGCCGCAAAATCGGGGCGCATGAATATTGCCGGCAGCTACGCCGTCATCCGCGACAATCAGGCCTGGCTGCTTAACGCCGACATCCCGCCGTACCAGCCGGGAAACACCCCGGCCGATTACGACTCCAAACGCAGCCGCCGGCTTCTTCTGAAGAACGCGGAAATCAAATACCTAACCGGAAAAAGTCAGGAAAAAGGATTGACAATTCTCCCTCTTCGTGTTTATCTGCGGAAAGGACTGGTAAAGCTTGAATTGGGCATCGGACGCAGCCGGAAAAAGCAGGATAAGCGCGAAGTTATCCGCAGCCGAGAAATCCAAAGAGAGATCTCCAGGCACCTTTAAATGGGGGCGAAAGGCTTCGACGGTCGCTTTGCCCAGGAATAAGCAGGTCGAGCGCCTACTCGTTAAACAGGCACCAAAACATAACTGCCAATAACAGTTACGCTTCCGCTCCGGCTTTAGCTTACGCTTAAGGCCTGAACGGCATCGGTCCCGCAACGCCTAATAGCGGAATCCCGGTGTTATACATTAGGCTCGTCCCAGAGAACTCTTAGCCGGCTCTGGGCAAAATAAAGGCTAGGAAGGCCGCCCCGGGCCCTATCGGGGAACTAAGCTTGTAGAAAGTTCCTGAGTTTACTTCCGGACGGGGGTTCAACTCTCCCCGCCTCCACCAAGAAAGCGCAAAGTTAAAAGCTAAAAGCGAAAAACAACGATAGGTCGCCAGTCTTCAATTCTTTTGCGCTTTGCGCTTTTATTTTTGCGCCCCCGTTATCTCTTGCCAACCGGCGGATTTTCCACTAATATTCCCGTATCCAAGAAAACAAGATAAACAACCAAATAATGGCGCCGGAACTGCGGGTAGTCGGTGAAAGCGGCGAAAACCTCGGAGTAATGTCGCGCGATCAAGCGCTGGCCGCGGCTAAGGAAAAGGACTTGGACCTTATCCTCGTCGCCCCTCAAGCCAATCCGCCCGTGGCTCGCATTCAAAGCTACGACAAGTTCCGCTACCAGAAGGAGGTTGAGCTTAAAAAACAAAAACAAGCACAGAAAATCCTGGCCTTAAAACAGGTGCAAATCAGCCTGCGCGAGGCGAAAAACGATCTGCAAAACAAAGCTCGGCGCGCCGAGGAGTTCCTGGAAAAAGGGCACCGCGTCGAGATCCAGCTCACCATGCGAGGAAGGGAGAAAGGATTAAAAGACTGGGCCAGACAAAAGATGGAGGAGTTCCTGGCTCTGATAGCGCTTCCCATCCGCCGCGAGGGAGAGATCAAACAAGGCGGACGCGGAATGCTGATTCAGATCGAAAAAGAAAAGTAATATGAAAACCAGAAAAACCATAACCAAGAGAATAAAGGTAACCGGCCGGGGCAAACTGCTTCGCCGCGTTCGAGGCATCAGCCATAATATGTCCAAGAAGTCCTCGAGCGATCTTCAGAAGAAGAAGATCTACTCTTCCATCAGCTCGGCCGACCTTAAAAGGATAAAATCGCATCTGTAAAAAAACATGACCAGAGTGAAAAGGGGTGCTTCCGCCCATAAAAAAAGGGAGAAAGTATTAAAACAAACCAAAGGATTCCGCTGGGGGCGTAAGTCTAAGGAAAAAGCCGCTAAGGAGGCCTTACTCCACGCCGGAGCGCATGCTTACCGCGGCCGCAAGCAAAAGAAAAGGGACAAGCGCCAGCTGTGGGAGGTAAAAATAAACGCCGCCTCGCGTACCGAAGGAATTAGCTACAGCAAGCTGATCTCCGCCCTTAAAAAGAGGGAGGTTATCCTTAACCGGAAAAGCCTGGCCGAACTCGCCGAGCGCGAACCCGAAGCCTTCAAGAAGGTAGTAGCCGAAGCGCAGAAATAAGCGCAAGACTAAAAGCTAAAAGCGAAGAACAATGGCCGGTAATTGGCCAAATTCGAAGCTCTAAATCCTAAATCCGAAACAAATTCGAAATACTAAATAACAAACTCCAAACCCGTCCGTGTTTGTAATTTGGGATTTATAGTTTGTGATTTGTTTAGGATTTCGTATTTAGGATTTCCGTTCTTTTGCGCTTTATTTAGTCTCTCTTCAAAGAATTCTCCGACCTGGGTCGGGGAGTTTTTTGTTCCTCCGGCCCGCGACGCTCGCGGTTGCCGTACTTAATGAAGTCGTGGGCCTTCTTCAGAACCGCCGCGGTGTCTCGGTATCCGCGCACCAGGCGGAGCGCATCGCGGTAGTAAAACCAACCATACCCTTCATGCTCCTCGGAAATGTTTATCTGCTTCTCTTTGGTTTCTCCCAGATAGAAAATAACGATCTTAAAAATGCGGCTTTTCCCCTTGAAGAACGAGAAGCGCTCGTATCCCTTAAATCTGCGGTTTATCCTCAGGTCGTCGGCTTTCAAGCCGGTTTCCTCGGTGGTCTCGCGGAGAGCCGCTTCCAAGCTGGTTTCTCCCCGTTGTCCCTCCCCTTCTTTAATCTCTTTTTCGATGTGCCCTTTAGGGAAGTTCCAGTAGTCACTGCCGTGATAGAGCAGCAAAAACTTCGGGCCTTTTACGTCCTTCCGGTAAATTATTATTCCGGCCGATATTTCTTTTTGCATAATTCTATTTCAATGATTTCAACATTTTTTCGAGAGGCCAGGCGTTTATAACATCCGCTTTCTTCACCACACCACAAACAT
>JAJZPD010000002.1 GCA_021811305.1 bacterium | reverse complement strand
AAGTTCGAATGACTTCAATATTAATTTTTATGCCATGAACCTCACCTAATACTATTAGGTGTTTACCGCTAAATTTATTTAATATGTTTTTCCAGGACGGTATAAACATTACTTAAAATGAAGCTCCACGGGCTTACGCCCGCGGTATCTCACATTTCTTCGCGGAATCCGCCGAAGCACCCTCCTTCGCTCTTCGGGCTTCGGAGGGTCCGCCGCGCTCTCATCCCCGGGCTTACGCCCGAGGTATTCTCGCGCAGGCGGATAAAAAGAGGCGCTGGTATAATTATACATACCAGCGCCGAGCTGAGTACTGCCTTAATCAGAGTCGTCAGGGTCGCTGCCCTTCCACGTGGTCTTCGTAGCCGTACCGGCTGCGATGACTCGTGTCTCCTCCTCAGAAACCGGAGTTGCTATAAGCATAGCAAACACTTCTGGAACCAGATCCACGACCTCACCCCCTTTCAAAGCCTCGTTGTCATGATTATACCCTCTTAGAGAGCAGTCTAACCATAGTTTGTAGAATAGGTTGGTGAGTCAACTCTTCTACCCAAAGCCACTGACCGTTGGGGTTAATCTCAAGAAAAACATATTCCCCCTCTGGAGTACATATCAGGTCTATGGCACCGAAACGCAAGTCAAACTTGCGCACGATTTCTAAACATTTGCCTTCAATGTCACGCGGCAAAGCGTATGAAGTAACCGGTACTCTACCAAAAACCACCCCGTCTCTCCAATCAATTTTCGACGCTTCGTCGCTTTGAGAATCAATCTTTGCGGAAAAGACAGCGTCGCCCACAACAGTTACCCGAACCTCGAAGGATTTTTCCACATACTCTTGGAATACTCCTCCGCTGTTACGGATAAGGTTAATGTTGTGCATCTCCTTTTGCGTCACTACAGTTGTAGGAACTCCCCAAACTGCGTCACCGCTTCCAGGTTCGATGGTCGGAAACCGCAAGGTTTTATAGATCACCCTACCCTTACAAAAGCCAAAAAACCGTTCCACCTCTCTTGGAGAATTAGTGATGATTGTGCGAGGAGTTTTTAAACCAACGCTTCTAGCTAAGTTGAGTTGGAATCCTTTGTGACGAGACTGAGTTAATGCGGTAAGTTTACTAACCCAAAACGCGTCTCCCAAACCAAAATAGAGATGCTCTAGAAATTCTTTCAACTCTCGATCTGCAAACTTTCTTTGTCCAGCGTCAGCGACGTTGATCGTAATAGATTCTGGGCGTCTATATAAGACGCTTCTAATCTCTGACAATTGAACGCTCTCTCCTTTTAAAGTAATTTTTCCACCATGTGGAGAGAAAAACGATAACTCTGCTCTATCTTCAAAGAAGTGATCGGTGTTAAGTCGAACAATCGCTTCTCCTGCATTAATTAAAGCGCTCCCTACAACGTCACTGTGTACGTCTAAACTATTAGAGATTATCAGTACAGACAAGACAGACTCCTCCTTTAGCGCAAAAGATCAGGCTTAATTTGTAACCGCTTTAATTATTAATTATCTATCAGATAAGTCAATAAACTTACATAAGCAAATTAGATATTATCCATAACCTTCAAATCCGCCTCCTTTCTAGCCAACAATCCGCTTAATGCCGCATCTTCGGAAACAGCGCGGGCAATCTCCGCTCCGCCTAAAAGCCGTGGCAGTATGACGTAATCGGCGCCCGCGGCGTAGAGCTTCTTCGCCTCAGCCTCGTTTTCCGAGGAGACGACCACCTTGGCCGACGGATTAAAGCGTCTGACTAGATTCACCAGCAACATGCTGTCCCTCTGGTCGGGAATGGTCGAAATAACCAAAGAGGCCTTATCGATTTCCGCCGCTTCGCGAACGTCGCTGTCAGAGACGTCGCCGTAAATCGCTTTTACGCCCTCGGCCTTCAGCTCTTTAATCACCTCCGGATCCAGATCGACGACTACCACCTCTTCCTTGCGCTTCTCCAAAGCGCGCAGGATGCTGCGTCCCATCCGGTGTGCGCCGACGAGCACAACGTGTCCCGAAAACTCTTTTTGTTCCTCTTCGCCGTTTTCGCCTTTCCTCTCGAACTTCTCCAGAATATTCCTAAACAAGGAGTAGATAGTGGTGTCGAAGGTTATAAAGTAAGAGGAGATGAAGATAGAGATGATGGCCGCGATGGTTATTAACGACAACACTCCCCCGCTGATTTCTCCCCAGGTCATCGCCAGGGCGGCGATAACCAAGCCGAATTCTGACACCTGGCCCAAGGATAGGCTGCTGTAAAAAGAAGTCTTGGCGCGATATCCCGCCGCGCTGGAAATCAAGAAAACAATAACCGGCTTGAGCACCAGAACCAGAAGAGTTATCGCCAAAGCCGGCCAGATATAAGCAAGACCGTGGTAGGAAAAGACATCCGCTCCCAATCCGACGAAGAAAAGTATGATAAAAAAGTCTCTTAAGGGACGCAGTTCTGCGCGGATCTGCAGATGTTCGGAAGAGCCGGCGAGCGCCAACCCCGCCAAGAAACCGCCAACCTCGATGGATAATCCGATCCATGGCAAACTGGCCAACATTGCCACGCCCAGTCCCCAGGCCAGGCCGAAAAGATATATCAGCTCGCGCGACTTACCTAAAAAATCCAAGACAGCCGGCATCAGCTTCGAAGAAAGCATCACCGCAGCCACGAATATCAGTCCGCGCAATAAAGTGAAGGCCATCGGCCAGCTCACCCCCCCGCCGTTGCGCAAATCGGCGGCGACCATTAAAGCGATGATTGCCACCAAGTCCTGCAATAAAAGCACGCTTAAAGAGATGCGTCCGTGGAGACTGTTTAACTCTTTTTTTTCGGAATAGATTTTTACAACAACGATAGTCGAGGAAAAAGTCGCGGCGAGCGCGATGTAGGCCGCAGCCTGGCCGTGAAAACCGAGCCAGCCCGCGACTAACATCCCGGCCAAAAAGGTTAAGGCCATCTGGCCGAAGCCGATAAGAAGCGTCCGCCAGCCGGCCTTAGCCAGGGAGCGGAAGTCCATCTCCAGCCCGACGATAAAAAGAAGAAGGGCGATGCCGATACCGGAAAGCTGATTAAGCAGATTTAAGTTAAAAGCCTCAGCATAACCGAAGTAGCCGATAATCAGTCCGGCGATTATAAACCCGGTAATGGTCGGCTGCTTCAAAAAGCTCACTAAAAACGCGCACAAGGCGGCGAGGATCACGGCGGCGGCTATTCCGACAAACAAGCTCATATCTGCTGTATGCTCTTAACTCTAACGGAAAAACCGCTTATTTCAAAACCTCCAATAGCGCGAAAAACAACGAAAATCCTAATATCGAAATCCGAAACAAATCACAAATCATAAATCCCAAACACGGACGGGTTTAGGAAGCGCAAAGTTCAAAACTAAAAGCGAAAAATAACGATAGGTCGTCGGTCTTCAATTCTTTTGCGTTTTGCGCTTTAAGCTTTGCGCTTCTTGTGCCCTCGGTGAGACTCGAAGTCGTCTCACCTCCGCTAATAAGCGGAGGCGGACTCCCACAAACCCCTCGGTTTGTGTATTCCGCCACGGGAAACCTCCCGGTTTCCCGACCCCTTCCTGGTTCGAGTCTATCGCAGATATAAAGACAACAAAAACGCCACAAGGGCGTGTTTTTGTTGTCTTGGTGCCCTCGGTGAGACTCGAACTCACAATCTCCGGCTTCGGAGGCCGATGTTCTATCCAATTGAACTACGAGGACTTTTCGCGCTTATTCTCCCACAAGCCGCCCTGGGGCGCAATGGCTTCTAGTGATAGATCAGCTCGTACAAAATGCCGCCGCAGAACACCGCCAAAAGCAGCCAAGAGGAGGCGATAGCCGCCCAACCCAACCTTTTCTTCTCCCGCCTGACCCTTCGCCAAAGCAAGACGATCAACACTCCCTCTATGGAAACGAATATCCCGCCGACGACGCCGATAAGGGCGATGAAATTATTAAAGCCTGCGGTGTAAAGAAGCATAGGTATCAGTGCGACCGCCAAACCTCCCAAGAAGGGTTTCTGCCGAGCGTCGAAAACTATCGTCTGATAAATATTCTTCCCGACGACGGCGTAGGAGGTCAGCACCGCTAGCAATCCCAAAACCCCCACCAGCCACACCGCCTCAATCGGCAGCGTGGAAGCCAGGCCGACGACTGAATCCTCCGTCACATTGTTTGCCACCAAGCCAATGACTCCGGCTATGAAAAACACGTATAAAATCGTGGGGAGAACGGTCCCGATGATAACCGCCGGCCGCGCCAGCCTCAGCGCCTTGCCTTCTTTAAAGAATTTTACCAAAGGAGGAATCGCCGTCCGCCCCCAGTAGGAAAACAGGATTACGCCGTACGGGAGGAAAACGTATTTCAGATCGGCGGCCGGCAGGATTACAAGGTTGCCCACCCCCTTGGCGCCGTAGCCGAAGATAACGAATATTATCGCGGCGATGCTCAACGTACCCAGCGCTTCGGCGAGCGCCAAACGTTTGGTCTGCCAGAAAATCAAAAAAGTTCCGATAAGCCAAGCTAGAAGAAGCGCAGCCGGCTTCAGAGTGCCGGGAAGTATAAGCATAAAAAACCTCTCGCCGAGGATGAGATAAACGGTAAGCATCAACATCAGTCCGATCGGGCTGATAATGGTCGCTACCCACTCGAAGAATTTTCCAAGATACATCTTGGAAAACCCGACCAGGCGGTGCTCGCCGGGAGTGGACTCGACTACCTCGGCGTACATCAAGTGCGCCAAGGCGACGATGGCCGCGAAGATCAGAAGATAAGCCGATCCGACCAGCCACCCGGATCGGGAAAAAACATACGGCAGAGCGAAAACCCCGGCGCCGATAATAGTCCCGGATAAAAGACCGACCCCTAAAAGCAATTTTCTGAACATAAGCTAATCAGCTTTCGTTGTTAATTATGACAAGATATTAACGCAAGGCAAAGAAGTGCAAAATAACGGAAACCCTAATCCGCCGGCCGGCGGACTAATATCGAAATCCGAAACAAAGGTGAAAGCGCAAAGCTTAAAGCGCAAAACGCAAAAGAATTGACGACTAACGACCTATCGTTATTTTTCGCTTTTAGCTTTTAATTTTGCGCTTATTTTTGCACTTTTAATTTTACGCTTTACAGCACTCTCTGTTCACTGTCCGCCTTGTATTTTTCGATGACCACCAGGAGCTTATCGATCATCGTCTTCGGGTCGGCTTCGTAAACCAGCTTGCCCTTCATCTCGTCGGCGCGATGCGATTTTTCTACCAGAGTCTTTAACACCTCGTCCGTCTCCCATTCGCCCTCCAAAATTCCGATAGGCTTCTTGTCCTCGAAAGCTATGGTGAACTCGTTGATGGTCCCCATGCGCCCGCATCCTTCTATTACCGCGTCGGCCGTCCTCGTCAAAAGCAGGTTGCGGCCGGAATACCCGGCGCCGGTGTAAATAATGAGATCATGATAGGCTATCGGCAGCTGGTAGACCTCGATGTGCTCCTTCTCGCTCGAAGCCGGCGAAATACCGACCACGATGCCGCCGGCCAGCTTCGCCCCTTTGGCCGCCCAAAAAGGAAAGCCGGTGGTCGCGCCGTCGACCAGAACCGCTCCGCGTTCGGCGATCTGCCGTCCTAGTTCCTCGGCTTTGCCAAAAGCGCTGTCGCCGCAGTGGCTCGTGTCCGCCGCTCCGGAAATACAGATTTTTATCTTGGGAAAATGCTTCTTTTCTATCTCTGCTGACATATTTTTAAATTTTATTAAACCAATTCAACCTCTTCACCCGGAGCCGGAACCACCGCCTCGATTGCCAGTTCGTCCTTGATCTTCGCGGCCAAAGTCTTGCTGGAATCCTCGTCTCCCTGGACGACGAAAACTTTCTTTAATGATCCAACGGCCGGCTTAAGCCATTTAAGCAGGCGTAGCTGGTCGGCGTGCGCGGAATATCCGCCGATCTCCACTCGGCGGCAGCGCACCGCGACCTCTTGGTCCATAATACGCACCGTCTGCACCCCCTCGAGTATCTTCCGCCCCAAAGACCCCTCGGCCTGGTAGCCGACGAAAAGAATGGTGTTTTTCGGGTCGGAAAGGTAAAGCTGCTCGTGCCGAACGATGCGGCCTCCGTGCGACATACCCGATCCGGCAATGATTATCTTCGGCGCAGGAACGTCGGCGATGGCGCGCGACTCTTCGGAGGTCAAAGTTACCTTTAGTCCCGGAAAGTTGAACAAGGGGTCACCCTTCTTCACCAGCTTCTCCACGTCCGGATTGAACCAGTCCTCGTACCACTTGTAGACGGCGGTGAGCTTGATCGCCAGAGGGCTGTCCATAAAAACCGGCGTCGGCGGAATGCGCTTATTCCGCACCAACTCATCGATGGTTAGAAGAAGCTCTTGGGCGCGCTCCATCGCGAAAGCCGGTATCATCAACACGCCTCCATCGCGGACGGTCTCTTCGATTGTGTCCTCCAACACCTCGCGACTCTTTCCCAGCTCCTCATGGATGCGGTCGCCGTAGGCCGATTCAATCAAGGCGTATTCCGCATCGGGAGCGACAAGCTCTCCTTCCTTGATAAGCGGCGGATTAACGTTTCCCAGGTCTCCGGAAAACATTACCCTTTTCCCATCGGCAAATACCTCGTAGGAGCAGGAACCGAGAATGTGCCCCGCATCATGCGCGGCGATTTTTATGCCGTCGACGGAGACAGTTTCTCCGTAGTTTATCGTCTTCCACAGAGACATCGCCCCGTCCACATCCTCCTTGGTGTAAAGCGGAGGAACCTCCTCCCGTTTCGCCTCGCGGAACAGGATGTCTTCGGAATCAAAGAGCAACTCCTTGGCAAAATCCCTGGTCGGCGCGGTCGAATAGATCGGGCCGCGGTACCCGTCTTTATAAAGTTTCGGCAGCCGGCCGGTGTGGTCGATGTGGGCGTGGGTGACGAAGACCGCTTTTATTTTCTGGACGTCGAAATTGAATTTCTCAAAGTTATTCCTCTCGGAATAGTGGGTCCCTTGAAAAAGTCCGCAATCCACCAGCATCTGGGTTTCCCCTGAGGTGATAAGATAGTTTGAGCCGGTAACCGACTCCGCTCCTCCTAAAAACTTTATCTTCATAAGCAGTTTTTTTATTTGTTTAACTGTTTTTTAGGATACAACAAAATAGCGCAAAACTAAAAGCTAAAAGCGAAAAACAACGGCTAGCAGCTAGTTAAATCCGAAGCACAAATCCGCCAGCTGGCGGATTAGGGTTTAGAATTTTCGTTATTTTTAATTTTGCGCTTTTAGTTTTTCGCTCTTATCTTCGCGCCTCTATATCCCCAACTTCTTCAAAAAGCTTCCGAAAGCGTTCTCGATTAGCGCCGCGGGATTGGATTCCTGCAGGTTGGACTGGTAAACGTTGACGGTTGCCCGCTGAGAAGTTTCGGCATAACAGCTCGGGTTCTGGGAGTATTGGTTACGGACAGTTAAGGTATAGGTCGTGTTGGACAAGGGCGTTACCGAAACCTGACCGCTATTGATTGGCATGGATGGCGTTGAGTTTAATGGCCATCCCGGGTAATTATTAGTAGCGCCTCCGGGGTAGGCAAGATAATTAGTGGGAACCGTTCGCAAAGGCGAGTCGGAGTTAGTGAGAGGAACTTCCCACGTAAAGTAAGTAGACTTGTGAATAAGTATATTCTCCGGATTTGCGGTAAAGCCACTAATTATCGGCGGCTGGATGACCGCGAGAGTATTGGATTCGCTTTGCGACGAGGAGTTTATTTGATTTGTCGGCTGGTTGACGGAAACGGTTCCGGTGTATTCACAAGTCGAAGTCGGCACGCAATTCTTTCCACTGCTGTCGCATACAGTAGTCTGAACCTCCTGCCACGACGGCCTGGTCCAGGTGCAGGTATATGGGTCTCTGGTGCAGGTCAGAGTGTAATCAGTGCTGTTTGCCGGAACTGGAGGTGAGAAAGAGCCCGAACCTTGGTTGGTAAACGAGGCGGAGGATGACCAGCCGCTGGAAGACTTAACCGAGCAGGTACCGGGGTTGGACAAAGGTAAAGATAAGCTCCAGCCAACGGTCTGCGTTCCGCCACCGGGTTTACAGTCGGTTACCGGCTGAGGAGTGTAGTTACTGCAGGAATTGGACGCCGTTGCGCTCCACGACAGAGTATCGTTCAACCCGACTCCGTTTACCGGAATGCAAGCTAGAGTTGGCGATCCCGCGCTTACGCCATTCACCGTGAACCTATTTATAGAGACGTCGTTTCCGGTATTTGCCGGCGGAGGAGTGGCCGAGCCGCAGGCCGAATTGCATGAGGCGCTGGTATAGCAGGTACCGTTAGCCGCGTTGCACGCGGAAATGCTGGAAAATTTCCCAGAAACGCAGGAATTGCTGCTACAGTAGTAATAAGTGGCGGGAGATACAGTAGCGCACTGCGGATCTTGCTGGCAGGCGTTTTGGGTGGGATAACAAATTCCGGTGCTGGAAACTGCCGTTAAGGCGTTTTGGCAGGCGGTTACGCTGGGGTACAACTTGGAAGTCTGGGTGCAAACGTTCGGACCACCCAGCGGAGTTTTGCAGTAATAATATTTTGTGCTCGTAACGTAATACGCGGATGCGGACGAGAACACCTTCAAACTTAGGTCGGATATCGACGAAGACGTCACCCTGTTGGTTCCGTAATTCCAATACGAAAAACTGTATGTTTGCCCGCCGATAGTTAATGTGGCCGGCGCAGAAAAAGAAACTGAAGTGTTAGTTGTGGTTTTGGTAAACGATGTTTTTGACTCCCCCCAGAGAGAGGTGTCTATGGAGATTCCCGAAGGGTCGGAATACACGGAGAAAGAATATGAAGAGGGCTGCGGAGGCGTCTGGCAGGAGGTGACGCCAGGCGAGGTTGTTTTGACAGATTCAGTAACGCCATTACTATCCACGTAACTTCCGGGGCAATTCCCGTCAGCTGGATACGGAAGTTGGCTAACCTGAGATTTGATAGCCTTCACATTTTGCGAGTACACCCCGGTCGATGGATCATATCCGCAACAAGCCTTATATGCCCCGCCTACACCGCAACTGCAGGTTCCCGCGTCTAATATAGAGCTGACCCCGTTTGGGTATACCGAGTTAGGTTGGTACTTGTCTGCGGTGGAACAAACCAGTGTTTGAGTAATAATATACCCACATATTGCACTATTTCCCACTGGGCTCGGATTAGTTGAATCAACAACGCAAACTGATTTGTATCTAGTCCATGGATTTCCTTGCAAACAAGGGGTTCCGCAAGAATTGGAGTTTGTGTTTGTCGGCCCGTTGTTGCAGGTCTGGCCGGCAAAAGCTTCCGGATTGCACTGCCCTATGGAAGGCGTGCAAACGGTATAATTTCCCGGAGAAAGGATTTTGCAAGATCCATCAAAGGCATCGCAGGACACATATGCATAAGCGCCTTTTGAAAAAATAAACGCGGAAAGGGTAAGAGTTGAAAATAAGAATAAAGAGAACCAGAAAAACTTACTTTTTAACAATCCCATGGTATTTAATTTTGTTAGAATTATACAAAACAACCTTTAAAAAAGAAACGGGCCACATCTATGAGATGTGGCCCCTGCCGGCTACTTGCCGGACACGAGATCCTTAACGTAGGGGAAGGCTTCTTCCAACACCTTAACGGAGGTATAGGTGTAGGTGTGGGGGTCTGAGGGCGTTGTGGCTCCGTATCCAACCACGATGTTTCCACCGAGTTTCTGACCACGTATCTCAACCACGGTTGTTGGGGCAACGACTGTCGCAATAGTCTGACCTGCACTCACCACTTGGTTGTTTGTCACCAAGAACTTCAGAGAATCTCCTGCGTAGAACGCACTATTTCCACCGCCAGATTGAAGTAAATCTGGAGACGGAAAGAGAGAAAACCCCGAAGAAGTGCCTGGATCAGTATTACGAATCTCGATCATTGTCCCAGCGAACGGCGTTCGTAGTTCCGCTCCTTTTGGGAGAGTGAAGAGTAGTGTGTAATACGTTCCGTCGTAGTACAGTTTACCCTTCATCCAATAGGAACCGAAGATCACCTCGCCGACGGTTGTCGGATTTGCTGAAAAGGTCTGGGTTGGTTGAGTTGGCTTCGTCGGTTGCGTTGGAGTCGTGGGCTTGGTTACTGGAGGCTTAGTAGTGTGTACCTGTGTCGGTTTAGAAACCGGCACCGTGATGGTAACATGGTTAAAAAGCCTGCCCCACGTCGACATTGTTGAAACGCCGACTACGAATAGTATTGCCACGGCCGCCAGGAGGATCCAGTTGAACCCCCACTTCGGAGCCAAGGTCACGCTGCCATTTCGGCCACGATTCTTGATCGCCATTCCGGCGACCCCCTTTCATCAGGATCATGTGTGGTTCAAGATTCTGGTATAAGATTGACAATAAATTAAGATTTTGTCAATACCCACGCCTAACCCTGTTTTTATTTACTGTCGCTTTTGTATCCCGCTTCGTTGCTATGATAGTAGCGGATCCTTTAGTCGGATACTCCATGCTTTCGAGAAACTTACTTACCGGCACCTTGCGATTTGGGTGCGGGGGCAAACCGGGATCATGAAAGATTACATATCTTTCGCTTATATCAGTAACAAGAACCAAATGCGATCCATATTTATTTATCCCATCTAGCACAAATGGGTTAACCTGAACCATTAATATATATCCTCTTTTAAAAAGAGTGCGGATATCATTTATGCTGGCAGCGCGTTTTTTCAGCTTAATGTAATTATTATTAATTAACACGCCGGCGCGTTTTTGTTCAGCCTTAAGATCGGAATATTTCCTTTGCGCGCGATACACTTCGTCGCTCCAAATGCCACGTAAATATTCCTCTCCTTTTAAGAAAAAACTCCTATAGTCGAAATTCGAAATATAAATTGACCTGATCCCGAGTTTAGCAAGAAGAATGAGTCCTCCCGTATCCCAAGTCCATTTTCCTTTTTTGTGAAAAGTGTTTTTGTCTAAAAAACTAAAACTATAATTTCTTTCAGGGAAATAAAACTTAAGTAAGGATTTAAGACATGCTTGCTCGCAGTGTAAGTTATCTTTTGTATTAGAAAAAAAAGGGATGTCGAGCATATAACTCAAGAGGTTATATTAATAATGAGGGGGGGGTTAGCTGAATTCAGCTAACCCCCCAACGAGACTGAAGGAGCGCTACTTGCCGCGCGTCCCAGTGCCGCCGCCGGTGCTGCCACCGTGACCGCCGGACTGACCGCCGGAGCCGCCCCGTCCAGTTCCGTGACCGCCGGAGCCGCCCTTGTCCTTCTCATCAGACATAAGGTTCAGATCTCCTTTCTTAAGAAGTTATTTAAAGTTAACTTTAAATTTAATATATTTGTCAACAACCACAAGCTAAATCCCGCGGCTTGTGTTTTGCTTTCTTCTGCCTAACGGGCACTGGAGAAGTTGGTTTAACCCTCGGCCTGAAGGCCGTGGCTATTACTGTCGATGTTAAGCATGTTTTATACTAATAAAGTTGTTGGTTAAAAAATCAAAGATTAGGGAAGTATTGTTTTGCTAAACTTAAATCGCTGAATGTAAAATACTTAGCTTGTGTATTATAGGTGTTAAAATAAACTATCAGGTTGTAGTTACCCATTTTTTGGTTTCCCACCTCGCCTAACAATTCTCCTCTTTTAACGCTTTTATCCGACTCCGGTGTGAATGCGGCATACACTATGAATTGTGGAGTTGAGGTTGTCGGGTTGTACTCATTGGGCGGCATAATGGAAGTTAGATTTAAAGTTCCGGCCTGATAATTTACCCCATTTATTTTTACCTGGCCCAGATTGCCGGATGTTATAAACACCCCGTCGAACGGCGCATAAATCTTGGTACTCGGCGGCAAATTAAAACCTATATAATAGCCGCCGCTTTTCCCGCCCAACTTCGCTTGGTCGCAGTACTGCTGGTCCAAAATGACGCAAGTGCTAAGTCCGGGAGCTGTTCCTATGGCCGTGGTTGTCGTCTGCTGGCTAACGGCGCTTGGCTGCGCGCCAATACCAACCGTCGGAGCTTTCGCCCTGTTGGCCCAAATACTGTATCCGACCGCTCCGGCGACGATGACTATGAAGACTATAAGAAAAATTACGGCACGCTTTTGTTTCTTCGGCATTGGTTATTTCTGTGTCTTAAAATAGCTGTTTAAAATATTCTGATCGATGGATCCGAGTCCTTCGGCGTTCACGTCCTGGAAGTTTATCAGCAGGCTGGAATTGCTGACCTGGTCGATAATGTAGCCGTCCGATTCGGCGATTGGCTGGCCAACGCCAACCTCGCTTCCCGACTTTATCAGAGGCTTAAATTCGCCGGTGAAGAAAAACGTGGTCCCAGTAGCATTTGGTTCGGGTCTATTTGCGACAAAGCCGTAAACATTAAGACTAGGATTACTGACGGCCACACCGCTGGCGCTGAACTTTCCGGCAAATGGCGCGTAAATTATCGTGCTACTCGGAACGTTAAACCCAAGATATGTCTGGTTGTCGGGATAAGTCACCGGCTGGCCCTGATCGCAATACTTGGCCGGCAGAACCGCACATGGGCCGGGGCGATTGAACGAAAACATATAGCCGGGGAAGTTGTCGTGGAAGACATAAACATAAACCAACGCACCGGCGATAATCAAAGCCGAAACGATTAATACGATTACTAGCGTTGGGTCATTTTTAACCTGCGTCTCTGGCGGCATGTTTTTTATATGTTTAGTATATCACAAAAGAAGGTGTGGAAAAGTAAAATACCCTCTACTTACATTGGGGCCGCTTTCTTTAACGCTTCCTCGATTTTTGCAAAAGTTCTTTCTTCTTTAACTCTTCGCTAAATTTTCTGGCGTCATCAAGATAGTCTTTTAAGGGTGGTAAATTATATTTTCTTCTCAGCGTATCCACTCCTCGCCTATTTTTAATCTGCCGCACCTTCAACTCGCCTTTCTTATTAAATTTAAATTGAGTCCCGAATTTCTGCGGTTTTCCTTGGGCGATCAGTAATCTATCCGTAAGGTAGGCGATGTGAGTTTTATTTATCTCTCCGGGATTACTCTTATTTATTTTAATCAATATCCCCCTAGCCTTGCGCTGGAAAGCTCTGTCGTTGTTCGAGTGCTGAGCGATGAGCCAAGCGTTGTAGCTGGCTTTCTTGCCGACCAACGATACCGTAGGCCACCCGTGCTCTTTTACTATTTTCTTAAGCTTCTCGGTGTTCTTATCGGTGATTTTTTGATACGCCGCCTCATCCGCGCCGTCAACTTTTTCCCATAGAAGCTTCTGGAAACTCAGATCCCGCCTAGCCATCAAGTTTATCTTTCTTGCTAAAGCGTGGTTCATACTCTCGTGCATTTATTATATTACGACCTCTGGAAGAGGAAAGCGGTTTCCTGCCATTCTGGTATAATATAAACAATCTGCACCGGAAAGGAGGGTTGAAGATGCCCTGGAAAACCGGACGCGAGCACCCTACAAACGAAAGCCAGAAGCCGATACTCGGACCCACCCATACCGATACCTATCACACTAACGACGCAGGTAAGCGCGACCAGCCTCATAACAGCGACTTGAAGATCTCCGGACCAAAACACGCTCCATCCATGCGTGACATCCATCCTCCCCCAAAATAATCAAAAACGACCCGGGCGCGTCTATAAACCGCCCTATCTTTTCTTTATCTAATATGAAAAACATCGGCGTAAAATTTTTGAGTAATCGGAACGGATCGGTTCCAATAAAGATAAGCAAGTTTACCGGGAGAGGAGGATTAAAATGGAACAAGAAAGAAGAGGGTGATTTATTCTCCAAAATCTTAAAACTAAAAGATGATCAGATCGGCGCCCTGGCTTTGATAATCGCCGGATTCAGAAAAGAAGACATAAAAGATGTGGCGCGAGAGATTAGGCGAAATAAGAAAAATTCCGGATATCTTCCGTTGATCGTCTACGAGGCGGCGTCTAAAAAAGAGCTTCTTTGGTGGATTGGGTATTTCGAGAAAGCCAACGCAAAAACGGGTTAATTCTTTTTTATCGCCTCCTCGGCTATTCCACGGTCGGACCAAGGAATTTTCACGCCTTTGGCTTTATGTAGAAAAGGCCATCTGTATTATCACGGATGGCCTTCACCTTTACATCGCCTCACATCCATCTATTTTTCACTCTTGAGACGATTTCCTGTGCAGCAACAAATGGGTCCATTAGACTGTTGTCAACTTCTTGCAACTGGTTCTTTCTATATTCTGCCAGAAATCTTGCGTCTATCTTTAGTAGGGCCTCCTGTCTATCGTTATAGCTCAGTCCTCGATGCGCAAGACGAGAGATCCTCTGCTCTTCGTCGCACGTGATAAGGAAAGTTTCGTCTGGCGCAACAAACGGCAACTTACTTAAGTCGATTGTCTTGACACCTAAAGCAGCGTGGTAGCACTGCGTAGTTAAAACATATCTGTCACAGACCACCGCGTGCTTTTTCAACAAAGAATCGATCTCTTTAGACGAATCCACTACGCTCGCAAGGTAGAAAAAGTACCTCGATGTCGGGTTTATATCGCCCCTATCTACTAAATCTCGACACTCGGCAAACACTCCACTTGGCGTTTTAAACACGACTCCTCCGATTGTCTCAGCAACGATTAACGCGATCGTTGACTTACCAACTCCGCTTAAACCCTCCAGCGCAACTAAAGGCCCACGCATCTTCTCAACCCCTTAACTCGACCTTATGCCCTTAATCACAACCTTGAAAGTTCTGTTACCGACTCCGTACTCGCGCGTCTCTCCTATAGATGCATGGAGTATAGCGTCGCCTAACGGACTCCTGTAAGACACCACGTTGTTCGCTGGATCGGCTTCAGTGTAATCACCGACCCTGATCGTCATGTGTTCGCCGTTAATGTCTAAATCCACAACTGAACCGATATCGATCTTTTCGGTAATTTGCCTTTGGTCGCTTATAACAACCGCACGCCGTAGCGTATCTCTTGCGTCACTCAATTGTTTAGTAAGCGCGCGCTGCTCCCTTTCTATCTGCTCAAACGCGAAATTGTCATGCCACATATTACCCCCTGTTTCAGCCGCTTCCGCCTTTCCGCTACTTACCTGAGCTAGTTTTTCTTCCAGTTCCTTAATCTTAGCTACAAGCCTCTTGAGGCCTTCCTCGTTAACTAGAATCTGATTCTGGTCCATTTCGCCGCCTCCATTTTTATTTTTCAATATTTATCGCCTCCTCGGCTATTCCACGGTCGGACCACGGGACTTTTACTCCTTTGGCTTTATGCAGAAAAGGTTCCGATCCCTTGCCGGTCACAACCACCCCGTCCCCCGGCTTGGCCAACGAGACCGCTCTTCTTATCGCCTGCGCTCGATCGAGTATTTTTTCATATTTGTCTTGCGAAAAACCCTTAGTTTTCAGCCCTTCTTCTATCTCGTGAAGTATCTTCAGCGGATCCTCGTCGTACGGATCCTCGTCGGTCAGGATCAAGTATCCGCAATTCTGGGCAGCTATCTTTCCCATCTCGGGCCGCTTCCACTTGTCCCGTCCTCCGCCGGCCGATCCTAAGACGCAAATCAATTTCCCTCCAGGCTTAACTTCTTCCGCCACCGTCTGGTACACCGCCTGGAGCGAGTCGGGTGTGTGGGCGTAATCGACGACGACCGTAAACGGTTCGCGGCTTATAAACTCCATTCTCCCGTTCAGTCCCCGAAACTCCCTCATTGCTTTGGAGATAACTTCTTCATCTATGCCTAAAGAATGCAGAACCGCGACCGCTGCTCCGACATTCGTTTTGTTAAATTCACCGGCCAGGTTGGTTTTTAAATCGCTCTTATCAAACAAAACCACCTTATTCTTTCCCGCCGCTTTCACGAACTCGTCGGCGCACTTGTCCTCCTCGTTAACGAAAAAAACCTTCTTTTTCCGGCTGCGCGCTTTATTCACATAGCGGAAAAAGCTTAGCTTAGCCTGCTTATAGTTTTCAAAACCTCCGTGCGACTCCAGGTGCTCCGGCTGAAGGTTTAGGAAGACCGCGCAATCGAACTCGATGAACTCATGCCGGTGCTGGACGATTCCCTGCGAGGTGACCTCCAATAGCGCATACTCGCACCCCTCCTTCACTGCGCGGCGCATCACATTCTGCAGCAGACCGCGGCCGGGCATCGTATTTCCCGTCTTATTAACCTCGGACTCGCCGCCGATCTTGATTCGCACCGAGGACGCCAAAGCGGTTTTTTTGCCGGCGGCTTCGAGTCCGGCGTTAACGAGCTCCAGCGTCGTGGACTTACCCTTGGTGCCGGTAACGCCGACGACGGTCAATTTACGCGAGGGATTAAAATTAAGAATCGCGGAGAAATAGGCGATCAGCCAGTGAAAAATATTGGTCAGCTTCGACATAAGTTTATACAGTTTATTTTATTTTTTTCAGCGCGTCCTTCAACCGCTCGCCGAGCTTGGTGAGCTTGGGGTCGATCCTGTCTATCGCCTCCTTAATCGCCGCCCTCCTGTACCCCAGAGCCGCGAGCGCCTCGATAATCTCCTGATCAGCACCCTCGTCCTCCAAGCCTAGAGCGGCCGTGGACCTCTTCACCTTAAACTTATCCTTCAATTCCAAAACGATGCGCTGCGCCGTTTTCTTGCCGACCCCCTGGGCCTTTTCGAGAATGTCGGACCTTCCTTGGGAGACCGCGGCCGCTATCCGATCGGAAGAGGCGGCGCTCAGGATATTCAACGCCATGCGCGGACCGACGCCGCTAACGGAGATCAATAATTTAAAAAGGTTCAACTCCTCTGCGCTCAAAAATCCGAAAAGTTCAAAAGCTTCTTCGCGGTTGTAATATAGGTAGGTGAAAAAATGCGCCTCCGATCCCAAGCGCAGCTGGCGCACATACCTCCGCGGCGCGAAAACTTTGAAACGCACTCCGCCGACTTCGATCTCCGCCTCCCCTTCCAAATTAGAAACAACCTGTCCAGTTAATCCGCTAATCATTGGCTGTATTGTAGCCCATCGCCCAGGCGTTGCCTATCTAGTTCTAAAGAGCAAAACTAAAAGCGCAAAGCGAAAAAAAGCGACTATCCACTAGTCGCCAGTCTCTAATCGTTATTCTGCGTTTTGCACTTTAAGCTTTGCGCTTCTAAGTTATCCACTTTTACTAAACATCCTGGCTGATCAGCCAGGATGTTTAGTAAATCAGTATCGCATAGCCGAAAACTCTCATTTTTTCGCGATGTTTTTCCCCAAAGCTTTCAACGGATTGTAGAATGTTTAGAAAGTTGCTTTTCAGAGCAGCTCTACCTACAATTAATTCATGGCAGATGTTAAGGATTTAGAAAGATATAAAGCCAAGCTCCTTGAGGAAAAAGAGAAGTTGGAAAAACAGGTAAAAGCCCTGCAGAACTACGACATGGGCAGCGACACCGACCACGGCGAAGAGGAGGCTGATGAGCTGGAAGAGTATATGAACGTCACCGGCGAAACCGCCCCGCTTCAGGCCAGGCTGGAGGATATTAACATAGCGTTGGACAAGCTAACTGAAGGCACCTACGGCATCTGCGAAAAATGCCGCAAGGAGATCGGCGCGGAGGTTTTGGAGGCCGTTCCCGAATCGCGGCTTTGCCAGAACTGCAAGTCGGCCGCGTAGGCCAGCGGCCCCGTTTTTTCGGGGTCTTTTTTTTATTAGAAATGCACCTATCTAGAGTTTTTTCGGCGGAACTGGTCGGCATCGAGGCCGGCCTCATCGAGGTGGAAACCGATCTCGGCGTCGGCCTTCATGAACTAAACATCGTTGGCCTAGCCGACAAATCCCTCTCCGAAGCCAGGGACCGCGTGAGCTCCGCCATCAAAAACAGCGGACTGAAACCGCCTAACCGCGAAAACCGCCGCATCACGGTCAACCTGGCGCCAGCCGACCTGAAAAAAGCCGGGAGCCATTACGATTTAGCTATCGCCGCCGGCTATCTTCTGGCAACTGAGCAAATAAAATCCTTCGACGCCGCCGACAAACTTTTCATCGGTGAGCTCGCCTTAAGCGGAGCGCTGCGTCCGGTAGCTGGAGCGCTGAACTTCGCCCTGCTCGCCCGCCGGGCCGGCATTAAGCAGATTTTCCTTCCGGTAGAGAATGCCAGCGAAGCGGCTTTGGTCCGCGGCATAGAGATTATTCCCGTGTCGAGCCTAAGCGCTTTATTAAGTCATCTGGACGGCGTTGCTCCAATCGTCCCTAAGCCGGCCACCGAGTTTAATCCGGAATCAGGAGGAGGCATAGACATCTCGGAGATAAGAGGGCAGGAAGCGGCTAAGAGGGCGCTGGCGGTCGCCACAGCCGGCGGACACAATATTCTAATGAGCGGCCCGCCCGGATCCGGAAAAACAATGCTGGCCGAAGCGATCAACTCGATCCTTCCGCCGCTGACGCTCCACGAATCAATCGAGGTTTCCAAGATTTGGAGCGCGGCCAACTTACTGAGCGGCAAGTATCTGGCGCGCCGTCCCTTTCGCGCGCCACACCACACCGCCTCGAGCGCAGCGATCGTCGGTGGCGGACAAGACCCGCGGCCCGGCGAAATCAGCCTGGCGCACCGCGGCGTGCTTTTCTTAGACGAGATGCCCGAATTCCGCCGCGACATTTTAGAATCCCTGCGGCAGCCGATGGAGTCGGGTTCGGTCACGATCGCCCGAGCCAAGCGCAACCTCGTCTTTCCGGCTAAGTTTATTCTGGTCGCCGCGATGAACCCCTGCCCTTGCGGCTATTTAGGCGACGAGGAGAAGGAGTGTAGGTGCAGCGCCTCGGAGATATGGCGCTACCAAAAGAAACTCTCCGGACCGCTATTAGACCGCATCGACATCCAGATAACCGTCCCCCGCCTCAAGCTGGAAAGCATCCTCCAGCCGGCCTCGGGTTCGGCGGGCCTATGCGTGAAAATCCAGGCCGCGCGCGAGCGGCAAAGAGCGAGGTTTAAGAAAGCCGGCTTGCCGTTCCTGACTAATTCGGAGATGAGTTCAAAGGCGTGCGAGCGGATGATCACGCTCGACCAGAAAGCCTTGTCCTTTTTGAAATCCGTCTTCGATCAGTCGCTGTTGGGCGCGCGCGGCTATTTTCGTTTGCTTAAGACCGCCCGCACCATCGCCGACCTCGAGAGCAAGGAAGGGGTGAGCGAGGACGAGCTGGCCGAGGCGTACCATCTGCGGCTGAGGGAAGGATAAAGAAGCGCAAAGCTAAAAACTAAAAGCGAAAAACAAAAATGGGTCAAAATTAGAAGCGGGAAGCAAAAAACGTCAACCGGTCGTTAGTCGCCGGTTCTTTTACATTTTGCGCTTTTAGTTTTGTGCTTCCTTGTTTGCGCTAGCAAAACAAAATTAAATAGCCCGACTTTTGGTTGATTCGGAAAATTAAATTTAGAACTTAGAATTTATTTCCCTTGGCTCTGCAAGCTGCGCAGCATGCTCACCGGAATATTAAACCTGTAGGCAATTGCCTGGAGGATAGCGCTGGTTCCCGAGTTAGCCGACGATCCGCCGCTGAACGCATCGCCTACTTTAATAGCCCTTCCGGAAGGGCTGGAGAAATTAACCAGCGATCCACCATCGATGTTAGCCAGCGCTAGATACGCATAGGGGTCGAGCGGAGAGTTGAGCGCTCCGTTGGCGTTAACCAGAGCGCCGTTTTCTATGTCCGCCACGACCGGAGTTGCCGCCGGCTGAGCCGTAACTGCGGCTTTAGCCGCTGGATGAGCGGCAAATACTCCCGCCACCGCAAGAAAAAGAGCCAGCCCGATCGGGACCAAGGGGACGTTAAGCCAAGGCCTGGCGCTCCGCCCGGCAAAACCTAGCCAACTTCTTAAGTTTTGCGGTATTGTACTAATGCTTTAAATGATACCAGGAAAGGGAGAAATCAATCAAGGCGGGTCGGAGATCAGGCTAAACCCCGACCAAATTGAAGCGGTCCGGCATGGAGAAGGGCCGCTTTTAATCGCGGCCGGAGCCGGAAGCGGAAAAACCCGGACCCTTACCGAGAGGTTAATTCACCTTATGGAGTCCGGGGTGCCCGGAGAAAGGATTGTCGCCATTACCTTCACCAACAAGGCCGCCCAAGAGCTGAAGAAGCGGGTGCTCTTAAGGCTGCCACGGCACGCGGAGGAGGAGCTGCCATTCTTAGGAACCTTCCATTCGTTCGGCGCCAAAATCCTCCGCGAAGAGGCCGCCGCTTTCGGGAGGTCGCGAGGCTACTCCATCTTCGACGAGGATGATTCGAAAAAGCTGGTAAAAAACATTATTAAGGCGCTTAATTTTTCCCAAGACAAGTATCCTGTGACGAAGGTCCGTCGCGACATCTCCGACATTAAAAACGAGCTGACTCCGCTCGATGAGCTAAAGACAGAAATGCAAAAGATCTTCGAGGAGTACGAATCGGCTTTGGAAAAGCAGAACGCCTTCGACTTCGATGACCTCATCGAAAAGCCGGTCCTCCTCTTCTCCCGCAACCGACTTATCCTGCAAAAATACCAGGACCGCTACGACTACATCCTGGTCGACGAGTTTCAGGACGTGAACACCTGCCAGTATCTCCTGATAAAACTGCTGGCTGAGAAGCATAAAAATTTGAACGTGGTGGGAGACGACAACCAATCGATTTTCAAGTTCCGCGGGGCGGACTTCCGCAACTTTTTAAGCTTCGAGAGGGACTGGCCAGGAGCGAAGATAATCAACCTCGGGCAGAACTACCGCTCGAGCGGCAATATCGTTTCCGCTTCGGCGGCGGTTATCGAGAATAATAAGTTGCGCCGGAAGAAGGAGTTGTGGACCGGTAATCCCCCGGGCGCGCCGATAAGAATCGTAAGCGCTTACGGCGCGAGCGAAGAGGCGCAGGTCATCGCCGACGAGCTTTCAAAGCAGAGAGGCAAGGACACGGCCATTCTTTACCGCACCAACGCCCAGTCGCGCGCCCTAGAACAAGCCTTTAACTTTTCCTCGCTTCCTTACGAGATCTACGGCGGGCTGAAGTTTTACGCGCGCAAGGAGATCAAAGACATAGCAGCCGGCCTGCGTTACGCGGTAAACCCGCGCGACGAAATCGGACTGGAAAGATTGGACAAAAGCCTGCACAAAGCCCAATTCCGCGCCTTGAAGGAAGGGCTTCCGGGTGCGGCTAAAAATATGAGCGCGGTAGAATTAATCGGCTTTTTCTTAAAAACCGCCGACTACCAAAACCTGCTCAAAACCAAGTTCGATAATTACGAAGATCGGATGGAAAATATCGCAGAGCTCATCAATTTTGCCTCGGAGTTTGCGAGCTCCACTGAGCTCGTCGAAAGAATCTCCCTCTTGGAATCGGCCGACCTCGCCTCCAGCAAAAGCTCGGCCGCCAAGCTGGCCGCGCCGATAAAAATGATGACCATCCACCTCGCCAAAGGGCTGGAGTTCGACCAGGTTTATATCGTCGGGGTAACCGAGGGATTATTGCCGCACGAGCGCTCGCTCTACTCCCCGGAAGAAATCGAGGAGGAGAGAAGGCTGATGTACGTGGCGATGACCAGAGCCAGGGAGAAGCTGACTATCAGCTTCTACAGCCTTCCCTCCCGCTTCCTCTACGAAATCCCCGACAACCTACTTTCCTCCGAGGATCTGCCAACCATCGACGAGGACGGGGTAATAACTAAATAAAAGTGCAAAGCGAAAAGCGCAAAAGGCAAAATAACGGAAACCCTAATCCGCCGGCCGGCGGACTAATATCGAAATCCGAAACAAATTCGAAATACTAAATAACAAATCCCAAACACGTTCGTATTTCGTATTTGAAATTTGTTATTTGTGATTTGTTTAGGATTTAGGATTTCGAGTTTCGGATTTACCTAACTGCTGGCCGTTATTTTTTCGTTTTTAGTTTTTAGTTTTGCTTTTTTATGGTTTGGATGGGACTCTTTTTTCCAATATACTCTACATAATGGCGATAAAAAGGTTGGGACAGCATTTTTTGAAAGACGAGAGCGTCCTGCGCAAGACCGCCGATATTTTGGAGATCGGCCAGGACGAAACCGTCGTCGAGATCGGTCCGGGCCATGGGGAGCTAACCAAATATCTCCTCCAAAAAAATCCCCGGCGGATTATCGCGCTGGAAAAAGACCCAAAGCTGGCCGGATCCCTTTATAAAAACCTGGGCTTAGGCGAAAACGACCCCCGGCTGGAAGTTATAACCGGAGATGCATTGGAGCTCCTCCCTGAATTATTAAAAAAGGGAGGGTTGGGAGAAAAATATAAGATCGCCGGCAACATTCCCTACTATATAACCGGGTATCTGCTGCGAATCGTCTCCGAGCTGGAACCCAAGCCGCGCCTCGTGGCTCTGGTCATCCAAAAAGAAGTCGCCGAGCGGCTGAGTGCCCTGCCGCCCAGGATGAACCTGCTCTCCGCGAGCACCCGCTTCTGGTCCGAACCCGAAATAATAAGGAGGATTGGCGCCAAGAGTTTCTCGCCACCTCCGAAGGTCGATTCCGCCTTGGTTTTATTTAAAACCCTCGACAAAAAGCCCGACATCGACCCAGCCGCCTATTATTCCTTTATAAGGAAGCTTTTTAAGCAGCCTCGGAAGACGATTTTTAACAACATCTCGGCCGGAGGGACACAAGAAGAAAGAGGTGAAACAAAAACCAAACTTGCCGCCCTAGGCATTGAACTTAACCAACGCCCGGAGACGCTGGGCATCGAGGAAATAACCGGGTTGGCGCGTGAATTTCCAGAAATAAGGTGATATTATTTAAAAAATGGCCAAAAAGCTCACAATTCTTCTGCTTATCGTCTCCGTTCTCCTTCTTTCAACAGAAAAAGCGTTTGCTTCGGAATCAGGAGTGGAGAGTCGCCTTAATCCAATCGCCAATACCAACGCCGGGACATCTGGTGTTTTATCCCAACAATCTGCAACAACCAACCCAACCGGCGGCAGGGTGGGGCAACTCAGCCCGGTTTCTAGTCCTTACAACCCCACCACTGCCCCATCTCAACCCCAGCAACCATCATCAGCAAATTTAAACTGCACGAACACCACGTACAGCATAATGGATTATATCGGCACCGTCGCCGGTGGACTTATAGAGCTCGGCTTAGCGTCTACTGCCGCTGGAGCCACGCATTTTAGTATACTTGGTTTCTCTATTAATCTCAGCGAAGGGGCCACAACTGTAACTGATTTACTACTCAGACACTACACGCGCGCAATGCTTTGGGGAGTAATTGCCACATTGGCAATTCTTATTATTGGGTATTTCTTTCAGTTTGCGCTCACTTTAAACACAGCGATTTTATCAACTCCAATTATAAAAGAGATATACACAATGTTATTGAACATGGTTGATATTGGTTTCGTCATTGCGCTAATAGTAATGGCGTTTGCCACTATGTTCCGTAACGATAAGTATGGATATAAAAAGAATCTTCCTAAGTTTTTAGCGGCAGCTCTTTTGATAAATTTCGGCTTTTTCTTTGCTAAGGCTGCTATCAACGTTGGCGACACAATGACTAATGTATTTGCAGACGCAGTTTCCGGAAGCCAATATACGCCGAATTCTACCGCACTTCCCAGTAATTTCGGGACCGCCGCTTCATTGTTGGATGTTTTTAACGTAGCTTCTATTACCTGCAGCGTTAATCAATACATAGATATTTCCAAATCAAACACAAGCGGCCTATTAGGCTTCTTCCTAACAATGCTACAACCTCTTATGTCGATATCTTTTGGCGCCGTCATTTCACTTCTTTGGGCCGCCACATTATTAGCCATAGTAATTGTGTTCTTAGCGAGATATGCGTTCCTTGTATTACTTGTATCGGTAATGCCGCTTGCCTGGCTTAGCTGGATATTTCCAGGAATAAAAATACCGTTATTAGGTGGTAAAGGAGGGACTTTTGAGGGTTGGTGGAGTCAATTCCTAAACTGGATCTTTATTGGACCGCTTTTGATATTCTTGCTTTATATTAGCCGATCGATGACTAATTGGTTTACAGGAAACGCAACCGCGATATCAACCAGCCAAGGAGCATTGGTATTTTCATCCCAATTACTACTCCAATTAGTGATTATTTTAATAATCAACACGATCGGATTATTTGCTGCTATTAAGATGAGTGGTGCTGCTGGAGCGATGGTGGTAGCAGGCGTTGGCGGAGGGTTGGGTATTATTGCACAAAAAGTGACGAGCTACTCTGGAGGTTTAGCTGCTCGAGCTAAAATTAGAAGCGAGGCGTACGAAAAATCCAGCGCAGAGGCAGAAAAACAAGGAGATATATCAACCGCCCGTCTACACCGAACTCTTGCAAGGGGTTTTAGTATGACCAGTAGAACTCTTAGCGGAGTCGCGCTACCTCCTCAATATAGGGAAGTCTTGGGTCGGGCCGGTGTTAAAGTTCCGCAAGAAAAAGAATTTGATCTTTCTAAGTCTATTGCAGGGGCGGAGGGTAAGTACAAACAAATGATCTCCGCTGACGTTTTAAGAAACGCCAGGGTAGCGGCGAGAAATAGGATACAGGACCCGGTGCAATCGGCCGCTTTACTTAAAAACCTCATCGACCGCAGGCAACTTAATAACTTAACTGACGCTGAGATTACTCCTTTACTAACAAGCGCCGCATCAGTTGGGGCTCAGAAAGATATTTTATCAGCACGACCAGATTTGGCCGCCGTTCTTGGAAAGAAAACCGCCGATCCGGAGGGGGTTAAGGATTACATGGACGAGGTGCGGAAAGCTGCTGCACGGATTAAGCCGGATAAGATTAGAGATGTCTTGATTCCTCCGCCACTCCCAACTACTACCGATGCTGAAAAAGCGCGAGCTAAACTTCTTGCCCCGCACGAAGCCTTATTGCTTGGCCTAACTCCGCAACAAGTCGGCCAAAGGCTTAAAGCCGCAAGTCCTGAGGAACAAGAAAGTATCATTAAGGCAATTAAAGATTTAAATAGCGCTGGTGGACGCGGAGGAGTTTTGGCCGCCAGTTATAAAGACAAGCCTGACGTTCTTCAGGATATCCAGGATCGCACGCAAAAATTAGTTAGCCATATGGAAAGAGGTGGATCAGGTAGGCGAGGAGATCCTGAATTAAAAAATATCTGGGACTCTTTCTAAAAAGTGAATATTTTAAACGTTCCAAGATCAATACGAGAGTGGTTTGGGTCTGATGCGGTATTAGATCAAATTGAGTCAATTAACACCTCTCTCAACCTCAATGAAAACGATTCAGGTATCGTCGTATTCGCTTTAGCTAAATTAGAGGTTAAAGAGTTGGGGTTGAACGAGTTTTATAATAACTTACGAACCAAACTTACCCCTCTCGCCGGCGAAGAAAAGACTAGGCAAGCCATTCAAACGATAAACGAGAAAATACTCGCTCCGATAAAAACCGACTTAATCAATTTTGGCGTCTTGCCCGCCGACTGGGCAGAGGCGGCCGCTCCAGCCGCCCAACCTACGGAGCCCGAGATTCCAACCGAGATAAAACAGCCCATCACCGCGGAACAGCCGGCCGGGGAATCAATAACGCCGCCATCGCCCGCTCAAACACAACCTGCAGAGCCTGAAATTCTAAGGCCATCCTTCAAAAATGAGCCGTTCGTTTTTCATCAGGCCGAACCAACAGCGCAACCGGAACAGCCGGCTTTCGGCATAGGATATAAAATAGCCGAATCGGCTGATGCGGGTATAAAAAAGCAGGAAACCCCGGCTGCAGAACCAGCGCCGCAAACTCCGCCGACCGCCGAATCTAAAACTCGGGTGGTCAACTACTCCGAATTCCGCACCCCGATCGAGAAAACCGAGGCGGTCCAGCCATCCGCCGAACCAGCCCCGACAAACCAACAAGCCATTCCGGCAACCTCCTCGCAAAATATAGTAAATCTCAAGAAAAACGAGCAAGTCTCCACCGAGTCCAACAAGGAGAATCCCGAAAATACTATAAACTTAAGAGACCTCCCTTTATAAGAAGCCATGAAACTATGGCGCCTCCTTTCAAAAGGGGGCGTTTTTGAGTTAATATTTAACCAATGCAGTTCCAGGTACCGCAGTTTATCGAGACTGAAGACAAAATAATCGGCCCGTTAACCATTAGGCAGTTCCTTTACTTGGCGGTTGCTGGATTATTGGTCTTTTTCTCATTTTTTATCCTGCAAACCTGGCTTTGGCTCTTAGTCACCGCCGTATTCGGGAGCATTGCGCTGGCCATGGCTTTCGTTCAGGTAAACGGACGGCCGATGCTGTTTTTCGTCATTAACGCTTTTACTTACGTCTGGGAGCCTCACTCTTATACCTATGCCGAGGAAGTGATCGCGGTTGCGGTCCCGGCTGCGCCGCCTATACCCAAACTGGGCGCGGAGGCTTTGCCGCCGAGGCCGGAAATGCCGGCGGCTCCGACGCCAACGGCCCCAATGCCAGCCGTCACGGCGCCAACTCCGCCAGCCGCTCCCGCTCTGGCTCCGGTCGCCGCCGCGGAGCGCGCGGTAAGCGGCGGCATTAAAGACTTGTGGGGAAGGCTCATGACCACCAAGACCGCCATCCCCCGCCGCGAAAAGCCGCTGGCCGGAGAAGAGAAAACCCAGGAAGAGATTAAGGAAAGATATGAGATTGTGCGCCAGATAACCGGCGAAGGCGAACTAGCAAAAAGAGTGGATTACAGATAATTAAAATGCCTGAAAACAAACCGACAAGGAGAGCCGCAAAACCAAACTCGACCCAACAGTTTGTCGAGATTAAGGAAATAAAAGACGGCATCGTCCGCTTGAAAAACGGCGGCTTAAGAAAGGCTATCTTAATTGATGGCCTGAACTTTAATTTAAAATCCGAGGAGGAACAAAACCTCATTATTTCCAGCTACCAAAACCTGCTAAATTCCATCGATTTTTCTCTACAAATTATCGTTCACACTCGCAAGCTTAATGTCGACGGCTACTTAAACGATTTACGGGAACGTGAAGCGCAAGAAACCGACGAGGTGATGCAAAATCAGATCGGCGAATACGTAGATTTTGTGGATTCCCTCATCGAAAGTAATTCGGTAATGGTCAAAAATTTCTTCGCGATCATTCCTTATGAGCCGCTGGCAATAGCCTCTTTGTCTAAAGAAAAAAAGAAAAGGGGAGAAGCGGCCGCTGAACAAGATAATTACGAAGTTTCCGCGCGGGACAGGGATCAATTAGAGGAGAGGACCGATCGCGTTATCTCGGGCTTGCGCCAAACAGGGCTGAGAGCGGTGGCTTTGGAGGATAACGAGCTGCAGGAGTTATATTTTGACTTCTATAACCCGGTTACCGTGGAAAAAGGCAGTGAAGGGGTCGCGAAAAGATTGTCGAAGAAAGCCGAAAACGAAGCGGATATAGTCGCGTCCCAAAATATCGAAATCACCCCTCTCAATATAAAAGTCGGGGAGAAATTCGCCAAAACCCTTTTTCTCCTCGATTATCCAAGGTTTCTCTCCAGCGACTGGTTCTCGGAGGTAATCAACTTCCCCGACCTAGTGGATATCTCTTTCTTTATTCATCCCGAAGATACGACTATCGCTTTGCGCAACCTGCGCCGCAAATCGGCACAATTCGAGTCGCAAATCATGTCTAATCAGGAAAAAGGGCTGGTGCGCGATCCGGCGCTTGAAACCGCCTACCAGGACGTCGAATCTCTTCGCGACGCCCTTCAACAATCGCGCGAAAGACTATTCCAAGTGGGGGTCTACATCACCATTTACGCCGACTCGCCCAGCGCCTTGGACAAACTGGAATCGCAAATAAACACTATCCTCGAAAGCCGGCTGGTCAACGTCCGCAACGCGAATTTTGAGCAAATCAAAGGATGGCAGAGCACGATGCCGTTGGGAATGGATGTACTAAGCATCAACAAATCGATGAACACTGGCCCGGTATCTTCTTTCTTCCCGTTTGTTTCGCTCGATCTCACTTCCGACAACGGTATACTTTACGGCATCAATCGCAGCAACAACACCCTGATAATTTTCGACCGCTTCTCCTTGGAAAACGCCAATATGGTTATCTTCGCTAAATCTGGGTCTGGAAAAAGCTATGCTACCAAACTGGAGGTCATCCGCTCCTTGATGCTCGGCACCAACTACATAATCATCGACCCGGAAAACGAGTACCAGGCGCTGGCTGAAGCAATGGACGGCACTTATATTAAAATCGCCCTGAACTCCGAAAACCGCATCAATCCTTTTGATATCCCTATGGTGCCGCAGGACGAAGATGCCGGGGAGGTTCTGCGCTCGCACATCGTCAACCTGACGGGATTAATGAAACTGATGCTGGGGACGATTACCGATCAAGAAGAAGCTCTTCTCGACCAGGCTATTATTGAAACCTACGCGGCGCGCGACATCACCCCGGAGCGCGACTTTTCCAAAGCCCAGGCGCCTCTCTTGGAGGACCTGGTCGCGGTGCTGCGCGGCCTCTCCGGCGGAGAAGGGATGGCCGACCGTCTTCTGCGCTTTGTTAAAGGCAGCTACGCCGGATTTACCAACATGCCGACCAACATCGACCTGCAAAACCGCTTGATAGTATTTTCGGTGAGAGACCTGGAGGACGAACTGCGTCCGATCGCGATGTATGTGATTCTAAATTTCATATGGAACACGATCCGCGCCGATTTAAAGAAGAGGATTATGATCATCGACGAGGCCTGGTGGCTGATGAAATATCCGGACAGCGCCTCCTTCCTCTTCGGCTTGGCAAAGCGCGCCAGGAAATACTACCTAGGCTTAACCACCATCACCCAGGACGTCGAGGATTTCTTAAACTCGCCTTACGGCCGTCCGATCATCACCAACTCCTCGCTGCAGCTTTTGTTAAAGCAGGCGCCGGCCACGGTGGATGTCACCGGCAAGGCTTTTAACCTGACCGACGTCGAGAAAAACTACCTCCTGGAGGCAGATGTCGGAACCGGTCTTTTTATAGCCGGTTTAAAACGGGCCGCGATCCAGGTTGTGGCCAGTTTCTCCGAGGATAATTTAATCACCACCAAACCTCAGAAAGAAGAGGTTGAAGCGGAAACGGAAAGCGACACAAACCAAGAAAGCGTTTCGTAATGACCGATCCGATCATAACCGCCATCACCGCCGTCCTTGGAATAAGCAGCTTCGGAAATATTTTAGGCTGGGCGATGGGAATAGCCACCGGATTGGCGGTGGGAATAATCATCTACGGCGGACTTTTGTACACCGCCTCGGGAGGAAATAAATCTCTGGCTGACGAGGGTAAAAAGTGGATTATGGCGGCTTTGGAGGGGATAGCGATACTGGTATTCGCCTATATTCTTTTGAATACGATTAATCCGGCGTTGCTAAATATAAATAAAGAGATTATAAATCCAATTTCTCTTCCAAAACCAGTATCTAATACTCAAACAGTCTCTGCTAGTTCGGGTTCTATAAGCCAAAATTTCAAAATAAATAACATCCAAGCTTCGCAGACTGCTTCAACCCTCCTCTCCTTCTATCCGAATTACTTTGAAAGTATAGGAACGTGCGACGTTACCGGAAACCCTGGAGATGGATCGGATAATCCATTAGCTAATCTTCGAGACACGGCCAACGGCATATATCCATATGTCTGTAACAACACAACAGAGTCTCTCGGGGGGTGTCTATATTGCGTTCGCGGAGGTAAAAGCGGAAATGTAACCCTTAATCCTAATATGTTGCTCGGTCTACTAAAGGTTGCACAAGAGGGGTATCATTACACCGTAACCTCTTTCACTACATATCAACATGAAAATGTACCGCACGGACACTATTCCGGCGAGGCTGTTGATTTAGTAGTCAATTCTCCTAGCCAATCACAATATTCATCCCTCCGAAACTCAATACAGAAAATCAGCAACACCTACTGTGCCTCTGGTTCGATTGTAATCTGCGAAAACAATGGATCATATAGTAATGTGAAGGTTTATCAAGATTGTGCATATTCTGGTAATACCGAGACAACCCATATTCATTGGACTTGCCTGCGATAACTCCTTAAAATTAAGGTAATGACCGATCCGATCATAACCGCCATCACCGCCGTCCTTGGAATAAGCAGCTTCGGAAATATTTTAGGCTGGGCGATGGGAATAGCCACCGGATTGGCGGTGGGAATAATCATCTACGGCGG
>JAJZPD010000038.1 GCA_021811305.1 bacterium | reverse complement strand
ACCCAATTACAGCCAGGATCAAAAAGATTTCTAACAAAAACATCAGCGGATTAATACTCACCGCCGCAGCAAAAAGATAGTTCATATTCATGAAGGCGCCGAAAAAAGCGGAAATGCCGGTGAAAAGTCCGATGATTAGAGCCAACCCGACGACGAGCTCTCCGTAAGTGACAAGATACGAGAAGAGCGCAGCATTCGGCAATGCGACGTGTAGAATAAAATAAGCGTACCAGCCGGAAACATTGGGGTGTATCCCGCCGACTTGCTGGAGGGCGCCCAAGAGAAAGCCTTTGACAGCCGACCCGGCGGCGCTGCCCACCCAAGACGCGCTGCGCATTTTTTCCGCACCGGCTACGATCCACTGCCAGCCGACGTACACCCTAACGATTAGCCAAAACCAGGAGAATCGCGCATCAGCGAATAAAAACCTGGAAATCTTCGGCTCCGGAATCTCGATTGCTTGCATTGATATTTTGCCCTTTTTGTTTTAAAACCTTTCCTTCAGTATATACCAAGGAGGCATAAGCTCAAGGAAGTTTTCCACAAGCAGGTTATCAGCTAACCACGACCTTAGTGACGCCGAAAATTTCGCGCATCGAGTAATGGGACGAGAAGGGTATATCATTGCCGTTAGCCACATACGGGTCTTTCATAATGTAATCGTTCCCCTGCCGAGCCACTAAAACGACATAGTGCGTGCCGCCGTAGGCATGCAAGCCGACGACAACAGGATTTCCGGTAGCAAGCGTTGAGTTGATGTAAGACGAGATACGGGTCGCGGACACGCCGTCGGCGTGGATGGTAAACAAGAGGTAAGCCGGATAATAAGCGGCGAAGTTGCTGGGATTGGAATTAATGGTTACCGGCGTGACGTTGCGGTATCCGTAATGAGTCATCATCATCGCCATCGCGGTAATCAAACAGCCGTCGCTGGCCAGATTATACTTGGTTCCGTCAAGCGAATCACTGCCCCAGGCGGTGTCGCGCTGGTTGTAGTAGCAACCCCAGGAATCGCAAACCGTTTGGTTACCCAGAAGCTTCGATCCTCCGGCGTTTTGCGTGAAGGTGGAGAAGCTGGCCAATTCGGCTTGCGCTTCGGCGAGCAGTTTTTCGTAAGTTGATTGCTTGGCATTGGTTTCGGCCAATAACTGGGTCTTAGCGTGCTCGGTTGCGACCAGCGACTGCTGTTGCGTCACCAAATCCGTCTTCTGCGCGGATAATGAAGCCTGTTTTTGCTTGGATAGATCCTGGCTGGTGGTCAGGCTATTTTCTTGGGTAGCCAGCGATTGGATATTCCCCTGAATCCCCTGCTGGACTTCCATAGTTGCGTTCAGGTCGTTCACCGCCTGTTGCAGTCCGCCGGCCGAAAGTAATTGTTCGATTAGCGACTGACTGTCGTTTTCCTGTATATCGCGGATCTCCTTCGCCAACGCCGCCTTATCCATAGTTATGGTCTGCTGCGTATTGGAGATAGCTCCGCCTAATTGCTGGATCTGCAGTTGCGTGGTATTGATCTGGCGCTGAGTCAAATAAACCTGAGCCTCCAACTCACGCCGTTGCAGATCCAAAGCGTTAATCGCCTGCTGCAGAGTCCGCTTGTCGCTGCCGATCTGCTGCAGTTCCGCCTGGTATGTGGCGATCTCCTGGTTTAGGATGGCTATCTGCTGGTTGTTGGCGTCGATCTGGTTCTGTAAAGAAGAAGCAGTCGAGGTCGAGACAGCGGGAGCGGTAGCCGCAGAACTGACGGCAAAGGAATTAAGGCGGAAAACCGCGGTTAAAAGTATCGCGGCCAAAAGTCCGGCCGCCGCCTTTAGGCGTGTATTAAAAGGAAATTTCCCCGATTTTTTCCGATTCAGCGTATGCATTGAAGATTGCTTACGTTTTGCGAGTATATCAAAAAACGAGTGTCTTTGCCAGAATCCCCTTCATTGACGGCATCAGATCTCCGGCGTAATATCGGAAACTGTTGTTCTTTAGCGGTCTTGGCTCGACTTTAAGCGGCATCTCGCCTAAAGTGATAGGGTTAAAATTACGAGGAGGAAGAAAATGCCTATTACCAGAATCAAGTCCGAAGGATTGGACGAATCACACTATTTCGCAGAGGCCTGCATAGTTTGGTGTTTTGACGCTAGGACTTCCGGCGATCTCGATGATTTTCTTACGAGCCGCGGTTTCGAGCGCGCGGATGTCGTCAAAGTGGCCGGCGGCGCTAAAGCTTTCGCTTTCGATCCGTCATCGGCCCGATCTGAGGAAGAAATCGAGTCGGGCCTGGCTGCTCGCGGGTTCCTGCTAAGCCAAGTTAAAACATCTATTCGACTCCATGAGTCGAAAGCCGTCGTTTTGATGCTGCACGTTGATTGCGGAGGCTACGGGTACTCCAAAGCCTTTCCCGATGCCGAAGCTGAACTAGCTCACCACGAAAAGGAGTTGGAATCTGCCAAAAAGTTTCTGGCCGATAAACTGCCAAACGGGATAACGATCGAAACGGTGATGGTTATTAAGTAAGAGGTCTCTCCTTGTCTGAACAGCCGGCGAGCGCATCTTGCCGGCTTTTTTTTGTTTCAGAGTATCTCCGCTCCCAGTGCCTTAGCTGTTTCCGTTTGATGATGGTAGTACTCGATGAATTTTTTCCTCTTGGCGTAGAGAAAGGCCGCGAGATAGGCCGGAACGGTCAGCCAAATCAATCCGGTTAGCGGATAAAAAATCCAGATAGTCAGGTCGATCACCACCCATTGGTAAACGTATATATTCAAAGTATTGTCGCCAAGCAGACGAATGGCGGCCAGCGATCCCCTGACCCATTTCTGCCGCATTTTTTCCAGCGGCCGGAAAGCATAAAGCAAAAGGCCTAGAGTTAGGAGACCGAAGGCGGTGAAATACGGAGCCAACGGAAACTCATAGTCGTCGAGGGAGATCGATTGATGACCGAGAAAAAGCTGCGCGCCGTAGAAAATAGTGGAGGCGATGCCGACAAGCAATATCCACCGGCGCTGTTTTTCAAAGCCGACTTGCGCCAGGAAAAATCCGAAGGCAAATGGCACTAGCCAAAGAGCAATCGGGAAGAGCACAAAGCCGTTGGCGTAAATAAACTTAATGAACGGCGATGCTAGGCTCTGAATCCCGGTGTAATAATCAACCAGGAATAAACCGATGGCTGCGGCAAGGATAATCCATTCCGAGCGTCGGACTTTCTTGCTCAGCAAAAGCAGCAGAGGCGAAAGAACCAACAAGAACGGGTACGTGATCAATACGGTTATCGGAACCGTAAAGCTGCGGAAAGACAGGATGTTGGAAGCGGTCAGCGTGCCGATCTTGGTGAATTGCTCGTAGAAGGGCTCGGTTGAAAAGTTATAGACCAACAGCTTAACTAGACTGTAAAGGTAATAGACGAAAAGCAACTGTCCGCCTCGGTAAAGAGTCCGCTTCACTTGCTCTCTGAAAGATTTGCGCTCGTAAGCCACGAAAACCACGCTGCCGGCGGCCAGGACGAAAAGCAGCACCGAAGCGTGCAGGACGCTTTCGATTATCCGCGCCGGCCAGGAAAGCGGAACGTTCGACCAGTTGGTGACGTGTATTAAAACGACGCCGATGATAGCTGCGCCTTTGATGTAGGAAATATAGAGGTTCCTCTCTTTTTTAGGCGCTGAGGCCGACTGTGTCTGCTCGTTCATAAATGCAATGGCAAGATAGATAGCTTTGACTCAGCAGAATATCCCCTTTCGGTTTATTGATACCGCGCCGACCCTCAGCTGTCAGGTTTTGCGTTAGCCGTTTAAGTTATCGTAAAATACGCCTCATTTTAGTCCCGAACAATATTTTTATTCAAGGCTTTTTCTTCAGCGCATCTTCAAACTGCTTTTGCATTCCGCTCCGCGGCCGGCTTTCCCGCGGCCGGCTTGATTCAAATACTCTCCAAATCGAGAGTCTGATCTATTCTGATCTGCTTTACGAAGTCCGGCACGTGGCTTACGAGAATCATCGCGCCCCGGTAGTTATTCAGCGCCTTGGCGATTATCGGAATATGCCGGAAATTAATATGGTTGGTCGGTTCGTCTAATATGAGAAGTCCCGGCTTGATTAAGGTGAGCATCGCGAAGGCAACCAGCCCTTTTTGCCCCTCGGACAGAGTGCCTATCTTGCTTCTCAAAATTTCGGAATCTAGCAGAAAGCCCGCGGCTTGGGAACGCAGCTGTTGTTCGCTATTGTCCCCCATCGCTTCCCGCAACGTTTCGTAAACGGTCTTGTCGAAATCCAAATTAGAAAAATCCTGCCGGTAATAGCCTATCTTTATCCCATCGGCCAAATGCTCTCCTTTCATTTCGCCGTTGGCAATCCCCTCCAAAAGGGTGGTTTTCCCGATTCCATTCGGGCCGGTTAAAAGCAGACGCTCTCCCTTGCGGAGAACTATGTCGACTTTCTTCGCCGCGATTTTATTGTTTTTGACGACGGAGACTGATTCCAGTTCGACGATTTTACCGACCGCCTCTTCCTGCAGAGGAATATTAAAATTTCTTATCGCTTTGTCTTCTTTTCTCACCTCTACGACGCTTTCCTCAAGCTCTTCTATTTTCTTGTTCATTTTTTTAGCCACGTCGCGCATATGGCCGCCTTTCTGGCCGAAAAAGTTGGCTTGATCCTTGCGGTGCTGGATATCCTTTTCAAGCCGGGAGTTTTTCCTCTCTTCGGCCTCCCGGCGGAGAGTAATCTCCCTTACCACGTCCAGGTAATCCCCCACATACTGTTCAATCTTCTGGTGGAAAGACTCTAGGTAGATGACGCCATGGGTGAAGGAATTCAGAAAATCCGAATCGTGGGAAATTACGATTACCGTCTTCTTGTAATCCACGAGGAACTCGGTCAGATGCGCGATCCCTTCCTTGTCCAGATTATTGGTCGGCTCGTCCAACAATAACAAATCCGGATCTTGAATCAAGGCTTGGGCCAAAAGAAGACGGGCCTGCTGTCCGCCGGAGAATGTGCGGAGAGCTCGGTCGTGCGGAGCCGCCAGGTTCACGATTTTCAGAACATTGTCGATCCTCGGATCGATGTCATATACCTTTTCGGAAAAGGCGCTCTCAAAGAATTCTCTGACGGTAAGGCTCATCTGTTCCCGCGAGATCACCTGCCTAGCCGCGCCCACACTCAGTCCCCGCTCAATAACAACGGAGCCGGACTCCGGCTTAAGGTCTCCCGTTATCAGCTTAAAGATCGTGCTTTTGCCGACACCGTTTTGTCCCATCAGGGTTATTTTCGCCCCTCGCCGCACGGAAAAATCAACGCCATCCAGGATGGGTTTATTGTGTCCGTATTCGAACGACACTTTATTAAATCGCAGAATGACTTCGTTTGATTGCGGCATGATCGCTTTTTCGGTATTTTTTAGGATACCCTGCATTATTACCTTTAATCAGGCCGATTACCAGCTTTTCCGTTTCAGCGGGGAGCGGCGGCAGTTACCGACCGGCTTCCGTCAGTCTGCCAGCGCAACTTCCCGCTTGCTTATCCGTAGCTTTAGTTCGTTCGGGACTTTAATGAGAAGC
>JAJZPD010000037.1 GCA_021811305.1 bacterium | reverse complement strand
CATCTTGTGGAAGTTGCCCTAGAAAGAATATGGGAAGTGTCGGGAGAATTCGGCTGTAACCAAATTGGTACAAAGGGTTTTATGAAATAATATGACTTGGCCAACAAAGAATGGGAGAAAGATGAGGGTCGCGGATTAAATCAAATAAATAGAGAACAATCATGAGAAAAGAAGAAATGCGAAAAACCGTAAACGAGGAATTAAAAACTCTTATGCCGTTGGGATTAGATAAAACACAACAGAAGTTATGGTGGCTTTGTTTTAATATGGATCGTCAAAACGATTTGTCACGGAAGAATCCAAAAGGTGGGGCGATAATATCTCGCGAATGTATAGAATCGTTGAAACAAACAAAGCCCGAGGATTTCCCAGCAGATATGAAAATATGAAAGTTAACTGGCCAACAGAAAAATTAGGAGATGTTTTGAAAAAAAATGGAATAATTCCTGTTAAGATCAAACGCGGTGAATACCGGGATAACGGAAAATATCCAGTTATAGATCAGGGTGAAGACTATATCGCCGGGTTTATTAATGATGAACAAAAGCTTTATCAAGGAGACTTGCCGGTTGTAATTTTTGGCGACCATACGCGGATTTTAAAGTATGTAGATTTTCCGTTTGCGTATGGTGCTGACGGCATAAAAATTCTTAAGCCCAAAGAAGGCTTATTACCTAAGTTTTTTTATTACACACTTTTATTTAAGCCAGTTCAAAATCTTGGATACAAAAGACATTTTTATTTGTTAAAAAATCAAAAAATACCAGTTCCACCTCTCGAAATTCAAAAACAGATCGTTGAGCGGCTGGATAAAATTGTCGAGGCGCAAAAGTTAAATGACGAACTTATTCAGAAAACCGACGAGCTTTTCCAGTCGCTTTTACATCAAGAACTCGATCCAGCCGGCAAGGGACGGGAACTAAAAAAACTTGGAACCGTTTTTACAAGGGTTACAGAGGCAATTCTACCTACCAAGCAACCCGATCAGATATTTAATTTTATCGGTTTGGAAAATATTGAATCGAATACTGGACAGTTAGTTAGTCTTAAGCCTATCGAGGGTAGATTTATAAAAAGCACAAAAACACACTTCAAGTCAGGCGATATTCTTTATGGAAAGTTAAGGCCATATCTCAATAAAGTTTGGCTCGCTGATTTTGCTGGTGTCTGCTCCACCGACATTTGGGTGTTGAGGCCTAAACTTGATGTCATTGCTCCTCAGCTCTTGTGGGCTATTTTGCAACAGCCATGTATCGTTCAAAAAAGTTCAGCAAGTATGGCCGGTGCGAATCTACCCCGCGCCAATAAGGATGTATTTGATAGTATCAAAATCGATTTACCGTCAATGGCTTCTCAAAAGCAAATCGTTGACAGACTTTCCGCAGTTCAAGATTATAAAAAACAACTTGTCGAGCAAAAAACAAAGCTAAAAGAATTGTTTGACTCGGCTTTACACAAGTCGATGTCTGGAGAAATGGATCTAGATATTTTAACGAAAAATTAGGTATTAAAATATTTTAATGTTGATAACAATAATTGAACCAATCTGGCTGGTGATAAAATCGTTATGGCCTCTTTGGACTATAGTCGCGGTTATAGTGCTTCTTAAATTAATCTTTGAATATTGGCTTCCAAATCTAGTTGACAACATACGCATTAAGACCCGCTTTAAATCGGGAGAAAAGTGGCGTTCGGATAGGGAAATTTTAGCTGGATTAAGAAAAATGGATCCGAGCGAGTTCGAGGAATATGTCGCTGGATTGTTTTCTAAGCTAGGATACCAGACTGAGGTTACTGGCGGTTCGGGCGATGGCGGGATAGATGTAATCGCCAGGAAAAATGGAGTCGAAAATTATATCCAGTGTAAAAAGTATAAGAATAAAGTCGGCCCCAGCATGGTTAGAGACTTTTACGGCGCTATGGCCGATCATTTGGCAAAAGGAAAGGGCTTTTTGGTTACTACCGGATATTTTACTCCGGAGGACGAGATGTTTGCAGAGGATAAGCCGATAGAATTAATCGACGGTAATAGGTTGGTCGAATATATAAAATTAAGCCAAGCTGCTAGTGTTAAGGAATAAAATGACAATCAAAGGGGTAGTTGATATTAAGAGAAATTCTTCCCAAGCCTTTAACTCTCCTTCGCTAAAGCTGCGGAAGGGTTATTCTCCTTTGTCGCCTTCATCCGACCGACAAATAAGTCGGAATCCAGCAAAGGAGAATAAAAAATCCAAATATTGGTCGGGGAGGGTGACAAAAGAAAGCAACGCTCTGGACCTCGAGGAGGGCATATTCACCAAAAACAATCCGGAAGAGATCGCCGAATCTCTTAAGCGCTCCGCCGAAGAAAGTGCACGGCGCAAGGGGACACCCTATCAGTCGGCGATGTCGATGCTCAACTTCTACATCAACCGCGCGGGCAAGAATCTCCCGCTAGGGCGGAAAAATATTTTAGAAAAAGCCAAAGCCAGCCTGCGGCGCCTTTTCGGACGAGCATAGGTTTTATTTGTTCTCCTTCGCATGAATTGCTTCGGAAGGATTTCGCTCCACCTGCGGAGCTTCACATTTTCTGCTAGCGGTGGGATAATGAGGGCGTGAAGCGCAGTCAGGGTTTTGTCCAGGTCGGCGTAATTCTAGCAATTGCCGCAGCGGTCGCTATAGGCACCTATGCTATTTACCGTCATTTTAAGAATCCCTCTCCTAAAGCCGCCATCTACTGCGCCGAGGACGTCCAGGCCTGCCCGGGCGGCTCTTACGTCAAGCGTGTTCCTCCGAGCTGCGCCTTCGAGGCCTGTCCGCAGGGACCGATTCGCGTTGATTCTCCCGCGGCGGGCTCCGCCGTCTCCTCGCCGATCCAGATAAAAGGCTCCGCGCCGGGAAATTGGTTTTTCGAGGGCGTCTTCCCCATAAGGCTCTATGACTCCCAGGGCAAATTCATTGCCCAGGCGCAGGCCAAGGCGCAGGGCGAGTGGACGACTGAAAATTTCGTTCCCTTTACCGCGACTCTCGATTTCAGCGTTTCTTCCGAGCAGACCGGGACGCTGGTTTTTGCCAAAGACAATCCCTCGGGCTTGCCGCAGAACAGCGAGGAGTACAAGATAAGCGTCACGCTCTCTCCGGCTGCGAGAGTCATCAATCTTTATTATTACAATCCCAAGCTCGACGAGAATGCCGCGGGCGCGATTCAATGCAGCCGCGCCGGATTAGTTGCGGTCCAGAGGCAGATACCCCTGACCAAGACGCCGATCCAGGACGCGGTAAACCTGCTTTTACAGGGACAGCTTGCGCCGCAAGAAAGAGCGGAAGGTTTGACCACCGAGTTTCCGCTTCCCGGCCTCTCGCTCAAGAGCGCCTCGCTTAATCCGCTGAGCGGAGCTTTAACCCTCGCTTTCAATGATTCGAACAGCGCGACGAGCGGCGGCTCCTGCCGCGCCGGCATTTTGTGGTTCCAGATCGAGGCGACTGCCAAGCAGTTCCCGGGAGTGAAGTCCGTTAAGTTCTCCCCGGCGGATTTATTCCAGCCATAAAAAACGCCCCGTCTTTCGAAGAAGGCGGGGCTTTATTCTTTTACTTATTCAGGAAGTGGAGCACGAGCTTGGCGACGTCGTGCGGAGTGACGCGGTTTTCATTTAAGAATTCCTCGACCCAAAGAGGGTCGTTCACCACCATTTCGTATTTTTGAATCTCGAACCCCATGTCGCGTAGACGTTTCTTGAGCTCATCCCTGGAGAATGGCAGACGGACCGTCGAGGCGAATAAGGGCTGCTTGGAATCCACCGTTTCTTGGATCAGCCCGTTCCAACGGAACTCGCTGAAAGCGGTGACTCCCAGCTCCTCGGCGCTCTCGCGGAGGGCATTCAAGATCGGATCGAAAACCTCGCGATGATGGCCCGGATCGCCTATCACAAAGCGATCCTTGTCGGGGTCGAAGTAGCCCGAGGGAGCGGTCGTGTACTGGTTGCCCAGGTCGATCGACTTGCTGCGCAGGGCGAAAACGATGAAGCCGTCGTATGAGAGAGTAACCGCGCCGTATGAGAGCGGCAGAGGTAAGCGGGGATCAAGATGCTCGAGGTCGATTTGCCCAGGCAGAAGAGACTTGGCGCCGGAGTAGAGGCTGTAGCGCGTCCTCCGGAGCCGCAGATGCAGGTTGGCATCGACTTGTTTGGCCGAAACGATCGAAGCCAGGGCACCGTCGAAGAGATAAGGATTGGATTTTTTCTTTTCCTCCCACTTCGCGTTCGCGGATGCGGCCAACTCCTCCTCGGGGAGGATGGCGGCCTCGTTGAACTCGTCTATGACCACGTTCTTGAATCCATCAGCCAGCAGCTGCGTCTCGTGGATCAGCCTTTGATCTAGGCCTAGTTCGGATGCGACCTTCAGATGCTTTTTCTCCCATTCCATAACCGACACTTCCTTTCAAATTTAGATTAATGCAGTAACGACCGTGTTTTAACACTCATTTTAATTTCTGTCAAAAGTAAAAAACTTGTCTTCATTTTCTAGATTTCCACAATTTACAGAAAGAAGAATACTTATTACGATAAAGATTGTAACAGAAAAAACAAGGTCGAATTTTTTTATTTAACCGGCAACAACCAAAACAGATGCGCGAATTGTTCAGCAGTCCGAAGTTCTACATTACGGTTATCGTCTTGTTGGTCGTCATCATCGCTTCGCTGGCTTGGTACCAATTCGGAGCCAAGCCGACCTACTACGCGGTGTATCTGACCTCGGGCGACATTTATTTCGGCCAGCTCAGCTTCTTCCCGTCGCTACGGATGAACGAGGCGTACTTGCTGCGGGTGGATACGCAGAACCAGCAGAATCCCTACAGCTTGTCCGCATTCGGCGCCGCTTTCTGGAAACCGGCGGGCGAGATTTATTTCAACCGCTCGCGGGTACTATGGATAGCCCCGATGGCCAGCGACAGCCCGGTGGTCCAGGCGATTACCAATCCCTCGGCCTTCAGTCAGTCGCAACAGGCTCCTCAGGTGACTCCGCAGTCAGCGACGAGCACCGCTCCGGCCACCTCTACGGGAACCAGCGCCCCGAAGAAGTAACGGGTAGGAGAGCTAAAGTAAAAACCGGCGGCAACGCCGGTTTTACTTTGTTTTGTTTCTGTTTTTTAACTTCTCATTCCTCCATTTTTCGTTTTACGCATTCCTAAATGCGAAGCCCTGCGTGTTTGGAATTTGTAGTTTAAGATTTGTAGTTTGTTTCGGATTTAGGGTTTAGAGCTTCGGATTTCCGGTATTTTGCCTTTTGCGCTTTTATCTTTGCGCTTTGGGTTATCCACTTTACCCTCCTCCGTATGAAGACATAGGCGTGGCTTGTGTCTGAATGCGGAGAGGGTACTACGGACGGGTTTCGCTCCGAGGGCATAAGCCCACGGAGCTTCACTAATCATCCAAGCCTGATCGGCCAGAATGTTTAGTAAATCGCTGGCAAGCAAACCAGCTTTTTAGCGGATTTTTCCCGGTTTATTCGACAAAAGGCGGGCATAACCTATACTAGAGTCAGATGATTCTCTACAACTTTCTCACCAGGAAAAAGGAGAAGTTTAAGCCGATCCGCGGCAAGGAGGTTAGGATTTACGATTGCGGACCGACTGTTTATGATTTTGTCCATATCGGCAACCTGCGAACCTTCATTTTCGAGGACATCCTGCGCCGCTCGCTGGAGTACGGGGGAT
>JAJZPD010000036.1 GCA_021811305.1 bacterium | reverse complement strand
TTAAACTGGAATAAGCTTAAACCTTTTTTTGTCGATTTTCAAAAATCCCCTTAAATCTTAAGTTTTCAGGGGATTTTTAGAGTAAGTATAGCCTCGTAAACTCCTACTTCCTTTTCCCAAACACCAGCAGCAGATCCAGGAAGAGGTTGATGAAGTCCAAATATAAAATCAGGGCTCCGTTGATCGCCTCTTTCTTTTCTCCGTCGCTTCCCTCCGTCCGGCCCAGCTCATATAGCCACTTCAGCTTCTGCGTGTCGTAGGCGGTCAGTATCACGAAGACCACTATACCGATGCAGGCCAGCGCGAATGTGTAAACATCGTTCATAATAAACAGATTGATAATCATCGCGATCACCAGCCCCAACAAAGCCATGGTGGCGAGGCGACCTATCGTCGTTAGATCTCTTTTGGTGAAAAATCCGTAAAGACTCATCGCCCCGAAAATGCCGGCGGCCAAGAAAAAGATCTCCTCGATGGAACCTAACTGGTACGCGAAAAATATTATCGAAAGAGTCAGTCCATTCAACGCGGAGTATAAAACGAATATGATCGCGGAGGCGGAGCTGGATATCTTATGCACCATGGCGGCGAGGGAAAACACGGCGATCAATTCCAGTATCAGGAGGCCGTAAAAAATCATTATGTTTCCGAAAATCGCCTGGGCGACGGACGGAGTGCTGGCGACCCACAGAGAGATCAACGCGCTTATCGTTAACCCAAAGCACATCCAGCCGTAGACCTTGTAGATAAAGGCGACTCTGTCCGGAGTGGAAAACTGTCCGAGCGCGGCTTTACCCCAGCCGGGCTTGCCTGGGTTGGTGGAAACCGGAGCGGGAGTCGCGGCTTGTTCGGGCATCGATTGAGAATCCATAGTGCTTAAAAAGTTTGTTGGTCTAATAGTATTACTTCCTGTTTTTGGGCGCAAATATTCACGGGCTTTACCATCTTTCAACAATCTGAACGTCTTTTTCCTGAATCACATCACCCTCGCTAAAAACAAAAGCACCTTTTACCAATTTTCCAGACAACACTTCGGGAATCCAAAACTTGTCATCGGGCCACATGCTATTGAAAGGCAATTCTTGAACTGAAAACCATTGCGGTTTCATTTCTTCGCTTTCGCTTGGCTCCCCGTTCCAAGATTCGGAAAAATAGACGTGGACTTTCTGATTCCATCCCGGATTATGCGGAAAGTAAAAAGATAATTCCGCAACTTTGTCGGTTTGTGTGATTTCTACTCCGATCTCCTCTTGCGTCTCTCGCTCCGCCGCGCTATTTATAGTCTCATCTTTTTCGACCTTGCCGCCGACACCGTTCCAACGATTCACACCGAACCCCCGTTTTTTCATAGCCAAACAAATCTCTGAAATTTTTTCTTGAGACTTTCTGACTAAAAAAACAAGCGTGGCGTCTCGCAACTCCTCTTCAATTTTTTCCATAATTCGAATTCTTTCCATCTTACAGCTACATTAAAACCAGCGTCAAAGACGCTGGTTTTAATGTTGGCGGAGGGTAGAGGATTCGAACCTCTGAGGGGATCGCTCCCCAACCGCATTTCGAGTGCGGCGCACTAGACCACTATGCGAACCCTCCAAACGCTAGGATTTTAGCCCAAAAACTCGACGGTTTCAAACCTAGCTCGGGAGGATCACCTTCTCTCCTCCCGGGAGGGTTATGGTGTTTAAAATCGACTGCAGCTCCGACTCGATGAAGTTATAATCGCTCTTGGTGAAAAGCTTGATGCTGCCGGCGGGATAGTTGGCGAACTGAGTCTCGCCGATGCGCGCGTCGAATTCGTAGCACTGTTTACCATAAGCCAGACGGTAAATATTATCGGTCGCGTAATGGCCGACCGCGGCGTTCCCGAGGTTGGAGAAAAGGCTCACCGAATAATTATTATGATTGACCGTGCTGGTCGGAGTGACGTTGGTATATCCTTCGGGCGGCGTATTCAAACATTTTTCGGCGGTCGGGAAAAAGGCCGACAAGTTATTGATGGCGATCCCCGCACTTTCAAAGTTCGTTCCTTGATATGTCGAAGTGTTGTAGTACAAACAGAAATTAAATCCTTGGTTGCAGGGAGGAATGTAAGCGTGGACAAATAGCTGATTCTGATTAACGGCCAAGCCGAAACCCGACGAGGGATATGAAATGGTTATCGTTCCGTCCGAGATGCTTTGACCGAAAACCGGCGAGCTGGAGGAGGTGGAACTTTGCGGCACAGCGGGTTGCCCAACCGGCTTTCTGTCCTGCATGAGCGGATATAGCAGCCAGAAAGCCACTATTAAGATAAGAAGCGCTAAGACGCTGAAAATTATCTTTTTCGACATCGGTGTACTTATATAACTGTTTTTAATATTAAACCTCGGGCTTCCGCAGCGTCCAATTAATTTCGTCATTTATCATATTGATAAGTTTAGAAAATCTCTCGGGCTGAAGATGTCCAAAACCTCTCTGGAAATTCTTTTCCAAGAATTCGGCATACTTTTTCATTTCTTTGCGGTGTAGTTTATTTGCCGAGACGAGATAGTTAAAAGCCGCCAGCAGAGAATCGGGGTTTTCCTCAACGCCTTTGCGGTACCAGCGCAGCTCCTCTTTTTTATCTCTTAGCCTGCCATACATTCCGGCAATATCCGAGGTATCTTTATTGCCTAATTTGTAAGCCTTTTTGAAGTACGACAGAGATTTTTTATATTCTCCGATGTCTCGGTAGTACTTGCCCATTCCGCGCAAGCCGTCGATATGTTTTGGATCCTTCTTTAACGCGGCCAGGAACAACTTCTTGGCCATTGTTATATTGCGCAAAGATTTGTCAGACAATCGCTTTAAAGGAACTATTTTGCGACTTATCCTTTTGCCCTGCGGACCGTAAACCATATGCTCGTACAGGTTGCCGAGGCAGTAAAGCGCATCCGCGTCCAACTCTCTTGTCTTGGCGTACTCCTCGAAGACCCGAGCCGTTTCCACATACCGGTCGTGGTTACGGATAGCCTTGGTGTGGAGGTTGATTAAATAGTCTTTTTCTTTTTTTGAAAGTTTGCTCATTAGTTGCGTTGCGCCGCGTAGCCAGAGGAACGAATCGAGTGGACCAGAGGGGAATCGAACCCCTGACCTCCTCATTGCAAATGAGGCGTTCTGCCACTGAACTACTGGCCCGAAAGTATTCAGTTATTAGTTTAACCGATGGGCGACCAAAATACCTGGTTGATAGGAGAACTTCTTAATGGGCAAGTAACAAACTATAGCCTGGAAGGCATAAATCATCCTTTTGAACTACTGGCCCCAATAGCCCGCTCCCCACATTCTAGCGGAAAAACCGCTTATCCACAATTACTAATCATCCCAGCCTGATCAGCCAGGATGATTAGTAATTGTGGATAACTTAGAAGCGCAAAAGGAAAGGCAGAAAGAAATAAGTGCAAAGATAATAGCGCAAAACTAAAAGCGAAAAGCGAAAAAATAACGATGGCTCGTCAGTTGTCAATTCTTTTCCACTTTTCGCTTTTAATTTTGAGCTTTAAAAAGGCCGCGGGAGGATGCTGCCGAAATTATCCTCCCGCGGCCTGCGCCTGTTTTTAGGCTTTAGAAACACGCATTAGATGCCCAAGAGCGTGTTGGCAAGCTGTGGCTTGCCGTTGATTAGCACAAGTCGATTATGTTATTTTTTTGTTGTTTTATTTCTTTTTATTGGGTTTCTTCTTCATTTGTATTCCTAAGCCGTTTTTAGCGCGCTTCCCCCAATCGACCACTGGAGGCTGGATTCAAAATAACACCAGCAAGATGAAATAAACGTAAAGCGCAAAGCTAAAAACGCAAAACAGTAGTAGTTGTTAGTAGCTAATCATTTATTTTAAATTTTTCGCTTTTCGTTTTGCACTTTTTTTATTTCTCTAGCGGGAACGAGACGACTACCTCTGTCCCCTCGCCCGCGGCGCTATTAATCTTGATCTGCCCGCCATGGTTGCCCACGACGCGGTTCACGATCGAAAGGCCAAGCCCGGCTCCGCCCTCGGTCTGCGTCCGCGACTTGTCGGCTTTGTAGAAGCGGTCGAAAATATGCGGCAAGTCGGCCTCGTTAATGCCCACGCCAGTGTCCTTGACGCGCAGGACCGCTTTTTTATTCTCCTCGCCAACCGCGGCGCTAACTCGGCCGCCGGATTCAGTGTACTGCAAGGCGTTCTTCACGAGATTCTTGGCCATAATGCCGAGCGATCCGGGATTTCCAGAAACGTAAACCGGCTCGCCTTCCTCCATCTCCAGTGCGATTTCTTTTTTCTCGGCCAACGCTTGGAACTGGTTAACCGTGCGTTCAACCAAAGCTCTGAGGTCTAGGCGCTCGAAGCTTTCGCCGCTGCCCATATTCTCCTCTTTCAATAGCACCAGAAGAGAACCGGCCAGATCGGTCAGCTGCTCCACCTCCTCCAGGTTGCTTTTGATAAGCCTGTTAACCTCGGCCTTATCGACCTCTTTGGAATCCTGGGCTATCTCCAAGTCGGCGCGCATTATAGCCAGCGGCGTTCGCAGCTCGTGGGCAACGTCGGCGGTAAAGCGCTTCTGCTCCTCCATCGCCTCTTGGAGAGGCCGCAAAGTCTCGCCGGCGAAAATATAGCTCAGACTGGCGAGCAGCGCGACGAAGATTACATCGATAAGGATGATGTCGGTCTCGAGATCGCCGGCGAACTTCAAGAATGCGGCGTGCTCCACCACCGGATCAACCAACTTGTCGCGCAGGTCGAAGCGGACGTTGGTCATCGCCGAGCGATAAACGGTGATGCTCAGCGAGGCGACCATTATCGCCAGCGCCAGGGTGTAGAAAACGGTGAGTTTCAGGCGCGCTAAAAAGAAGCGGTTACGCCTTGAGGCGGTAGCCCACTCCCCTAACCGTTTCCAATAGTTTTTCGTCGTGTTCATTGTCTATTTTCTTACGCAGGTTCTTCAGGTGCACGTCCACGGTGTTGCTGAACGGCACGGCAGCGAAGTCCCAAGCGTGATCGTAAAGCTGCTCTCTGCTTATCACCTCGTTCTGGTGCCGCATCATGTACTCCAAGACCATAAACTCCTTCAGGGTCAATGGGATTTTGCGTTCGCCGCGAGCGACGGATCGGGTGATGGTGTTCAGAGTCAGATCTTTCGCCTTCAGTTCCTCGGAAATCGCCTCGGGCGGCCTCCTGAGCAGCGCCCTGATTCTAGCCACCAGCTCGCTGAAAGAAAAGGGCTTGGCGAGATAGTCGTCCGCGCCGCTGTCTAAGCCGACCACCTTGTCCTCGGTCGTCACTTTGGCGGTGAGCATTAGTATCGGGGTGGTGATTCCGTTTTCGCGCAGAGTGCGACAGACGGCGATGCCATCCTTTTTGGGAAGCATAACGTCTAAAATAAGCAGGTCGTAATCCTGGTGGTTGATGAGCATGCGCTTTTCGCCGCTCTCGCCGTCCAGTAAATAATCCACGGCGAAGCCCTCTTTTTCCAGGCCGTGCTTCACCACCTCGGCCAGCTTTTTATTGTCCTCAACTATTAAGATCCTCATAACGACTAATCTATTACTTCCCTGATGAAAAGTTCATGAACGGGATTGCACATACCCCGGTATCACCTGATGGCGCTTGAATGTGGCTTGCCACGAGTGAGTTCCGAGTTCACCGAGGAACGAATCGAGTGGACCTACGGGGAATCGAACCCCGATATCATGCATGCCATGCATGCGCTTTACCACTAAGCTATAGGCCCGAAATCATTTCAGCGAGCAACT
>JAJZPD010000035.1 GCA_021811305.1 bacterium | reverse complement strand
TTCCGATCTTTGGAATTTGTAGTTTGTGATTTGTTTAGGATTTAGTATTTAGGATTTCGGATTTAGCCAACTGTTTTGTCCGTTATTTTGCGCTTTAAGCTTTGCGTTTTTTTGTTTTGCGCTTCTTTGCCCCTCCTGGTTTTTTTGGAGTTTGTCAGTCCAATAATGGCGGCCGCCACTTTTTCCGGATCATGGACCACCGGCCCAGAGTCGGACAGCAAATCCAAGCCGACGAATTTTCCGCTGGCAGCGGATCGGCTGGACTCGCGTAGGCTTACCACCTCCGCAGCGGTCCTGTCCGCCGCCTTGTGGCGCGCGACCCGCGACGGCGCCGGCTGGCGGCTGTTGTATAAAACGTAATCCACTTCTCCGCCGAGATACTTCTCAATCTCGTTGGTAAACGTCTCGACGTCGTATCCGTCCGTCTCCCCTCTTTTAGTCATAACGTTGCTCAAGTAAATTTTCTTCGCCTTGCTTTTCACAATCGCTTCAGACATTCCGTCAACCAAAAGAATCTGCGCCAGGGAGGAGTATAAATCGCCTGGACCGATGATTATCGCGTCGGCTTCCAGCGCCGCGCCGACCGCCTTCTCGTAGGCCTGGGCCTTAGGCTGCAAGAATACCCTCTTAATGCGCAGTTTCGGATCGTGCTTCGGGATGTCGATGTTAGTCTCTCCCCGAATTGTTTTTCCGTTTTCTAAAACAGCGCAAAGGTTGGAGCGGTCGAGAGTTGCCGGCAAGACCTCGTGCCTTATCCTCAGCATCCTCTTTACCTCGTCCATCGTCTTTTCATAACTGTTGGAAGAAAGCTCCAAGGCGGTAATGAGCAAGTTGGCGAAGTTGTGCCCCTTAAGCTCGCCAACTTCGAAGCGGTAATTAAATAGATCGGACATTACGGGCGAGGTGTCCGCCAAGGCAATCAAAGCCCGCCGAATATCCCCCGGAGAAACTATTTTATAGTCGCGGCGCAGGCGGCCGGCCGAGCCGCCGGAATCAAGCATGGCGCAAATAACCGAGATCTTCACCGGATAATGCTTCAGTCCCTCGAGAACCGCCTTGGGCATCGCATTCCCTCCTCCCAGGCAGACAATCTTTTTCATGTTTTACAATTTTGCCTCGGCCATGGCCTGCTGGCAAGGCTGATCTAAGAAGCCGAAAGCCGCCTTACGGCGGCTTCCGACCTCTTATAAAGCGATATCTTATCTCTCCTCAACCTGCTCGCGGAACCTCTCTAAGAGGTGGGCGGCGTAATCCTTGCCTCCCAAACCGAAAGCCAGTCCGCCAGCCAAAGCCAGCATCGCCACAACCGCCACGAACATGGCGTACAAGAACTGAGTAGCAATGCCCAGCTGGGCCAGGGCAGCGATGAATCCGAAGACCACCACTGAGTAATAGGTAAGCGCGCTCAAGAATTTGAACGAGTGCAATTTAGCGCCGGCCATGGTCGCCTTCACGACGCCGCTCAGGAACCTTCCCAAGATAACCGCGCCGAGAAGAATGATCATAGCTGCTATCACCTGCGGGATGTACGAGACAACCGGCTGAATGATGGCGAAGACGCTAACCGAAGATCCGAGAAGTATGCCGATGACCGAAACCAAGGTAACGATCAGGAAGAACCAATAAACGACTCTTCCGATCAGCCTGGAGAGGCTCATCGTCACTCCTCCTTTCTTCAGGTCTTTGTCGAGCTCGGTACGCTCCACCAAGGTGTCAAGCTTTAAAGCCTTAACGCCTTTTTCTACGGCTGAACCGAGCACCACCGAAATGATTATACCTACGATGAAAACGATGATGGCTCCGATCGCGGCCGGCAGATAGCTAAGGAACTGAGTCCAAACCTGCTGCAGCGGGAACGTTACCGTCCCTACCCAATTTTGACCTACCATTTATCTTCTTTATCTTTGTGTTAACTCGACCTTTTCTCTGCGCCGACCTCACAATCAGCGCGTTTCGTTCGTCTGACTTAATTATAGCACACCGAAGTCCCGCCAGCTTATCGGGATGTGGATAACTTTAAGGGAGCGAAAAGACTTCCAGTACCTACATAATACTTATAAGGCAAAGCGCAGCCCCACTTCGCCTACGACTTCGCGGGGCACCACTTCGCTTTTTGTACTTGGATTATGTTTTTTAAGATTGTGGTGCGTGCACCGCGTAGCTCCGAGGCAACAACCGAGGAGCGAAGTGATGCTGCGCACCGCGTAGCTCCGAGGCAACAACCGAGGAGCGAAGTGGTGGACCTAGCGAGAATCGAACTCGCGCCTCTACAATGCGAATGTAGCGTCGTACCACTAGACTATAGGCCCTCGTCCGTCCGCCTCTGCCGGCCGGCAGAGGCGGGGACGGATCGATTGTTAGTATACTCTTACCTGTTCTCTTTGATAAGCCTCAGAACCTCATCGCGGCTCACCAAATTCCTCCTAGCAATCTCCTCCTCAACAACCTTCTTAATTTCTTTATTAAGCATCGCTTGGCTTTCCTTCGCTTGCTCCATAAGCTCCTTAATCTGATCGGGGCTCATATTTTTCATCATATTCTGAGCCGCCTTGAACTGATCGAACATTCCCATTTGCGTAATTTCCTATTTCTTCGACAAAGGGAATATACAACAAATAATCGCAAAGCGTAAAGCTAAAAGCGAAAAACAACGGCAGTCTGTTAACCGTCAATTATTTTGAGTTTTGCACTTTTCGCTTTGCACTTATTTTTGCGCTTTATAATCCCAGCTCCTCGTGTATTCCCTGTAGGGCTGGCAAGGCGATTTTTATAAGCTCCTCCACTTTTAAACCTAATTTGTCCTCCATTTCCAAAAGCAGCCCCCTATCGACGCCTCGGGCGAAAGACCTTTCCTTGAATCTTTTTATCACGCTGTCCACCGTCAGATCGGAAATTTTCTTTGAAGGCAAAACCAACGCCGCCGCAACAATTAGTCCGGTCGCCTCCTCGGTGTAATACAGCGCTTTTTCCATCAAAGTCTCCGGCGCCGGATGATTGGCGTGGAAGTTGTGCCGATAAACCGCCTCTATCACCTCCGGCGGGAAGTTTTCGCTTCTTAATATCTCGGCCGCCGGCTCGGTGTGTCTTTCCGGCTCGCTCTGCGTCATTTCCCAATCCAGGTCGTGCACTAAGCCGGCCAATTCCCACAGATCTCCTTCCTCGTCCTTGCCATAATAATGCGCCAGGGCTTTCATAAGCGCGCCGGCGGCCAGATTGTGTTTAACCAGTCCTTGATTTTTGATATACGTATTTAAAAGCTCTAAAGCTCTTCTTTTATAATCGTTCATTCGGAGAATTTTAAACCAATTTTACGCAACGCCAAATACAGACAGAAAACATCCGCCGGCCGGCGGATGTTTTCTGAAGCTACTTGCCTTTAGCTTTTACCTTAATCTTCGTCTCAGATTTTGGCGAAGACGCCTTGGGCATAATAATTTTCAGAACTCCTTTCTCGTATGTCGCCTCCACTTTCTTCTCATTAACATCGGCCGGCAGCCTCGCCGCTCGCTCAAATGAGCCGCGCTTGATCTCTTGCCGCCAATAGCCCTTGCCCTTCTCTTCCTTCTTCTCTTCGGTTGAGCCGCTGACGCGCAATATCTGATCTTTAACGGCCACTTTCACTTTTTCCGGATCGACTCCGGGAAGGTTCAGCTCAGCTACCACGTTCTTATCGGTTTCATAAACATCCATTGCCGGCTGCAATAGCCCGCCGCGCGACACCACCGGCAAGAACCAGTCATCTTCACCGAAAAAGCTTCCGGCTTCGCGGAAAGGGTCCCATGGTACTAATGCCATTGAAGTTGAAAAACTTTTGCGACCTTTATTGAGATTTTAATCTCGGATCGAAACAATTCAATGCCTTACCCTTACGCCTCCGGCTTGACCACATTTTGCGGCTGTCCGCCGATGAACTTAACAATGTTGTCGGAAGTGGTGTCGAGGATCCGCATTATCGCCTCCTTGGTATTAAAGGCGTTGTGCGGAGTGATAATGACGTTCTCCATGTCGACCAAGGCGTTGTTCTGTAAAACGGTCTTCATATTCTCCTCGTTCGGGTGTCCTTTAAGCAGGAATTGCAGTTCGTCCTGGGTCGGCCCCTCTTCCTCCAAAACATCCAATCCAGCACCCGCCAACGTCCCGTCGCTCAAAGCCTGGATCAAGGCGTCGGTTTCCACCACTGCGCCCCGGGCGGTATTGATGAGGACCGCTCCTTTCTTAATCTTACCAACATTGTCCTTGTTTATAAGATGGTGGGTCGACGGCAGATAAGGAACGTGGATGGTTATCACGTCCGCGGACTGTAGCAGCTCGTCGAGCGACAGATACTTAAAGTTCAGTTGACTCTCCAGCTCCGGCTTGGGATAGGCGTCAAAGGCCACGACTTTCATGCCAAAGCCGTTGGCAATAGCGATTGAGTAGCGGCCGATCCGGCCGGTGCCGATCACTCCCATCGTCTTTCCTTTGAGATCGAATCCTTGCAGTCCCTCCAAGCTGTATGATCCGGTTTCGCGGATGCGGTCAAAAGACTTGTAAATCTTGCGAGAAACATTTAAAAGCAATCCGAAGGCGAATTCCGCGACGGTGTTCTCCCCGTAGGATGGAACGCTCGAGACTACGACCCCTTTGGCGCTGGCCGCCGGCAAATCGATATGGTCGAAGCCGGTAGTACGGGTGGCTATCAGCTTCAGGTTGGGGAAAGCGGCAAGGACAGCGCCATCGATTTTTGATCCGACGAAAATCGAAATCGCGTCGTAGTCCCTCTCCGCCGGCAGATTTTCGGCATTTAGTTCAGCGCGGGTAAAGGTCATCTCGTTCCCGGCCAGTTTTTCTCTCATATACTTCTCCTCCCATTCCTCTATTTCAAAAAATCCGATTTTCATTTTTTTATTGCTTATTTATTTCTTGTTTTAGCGACTTTTCGATCTGCACCAATCTTTTATATTTTACCAGCCTTTCGCTTTGGAGGGGAGAGCCCGACTTTAGCCCATCAGCACCGATGCCGTATGCCAGGTCGGCAATGAAGTCGTCGTCGGTCTCGCCGCTGCGGTGGCTGACGACAACCTTCCAATCGAATTGCCTGGCCAGATTTACGGCGGAAATCGTCTCGCTAACCGTTCCGATTTGGTTCGGCTTGATAATCACTCCGCTCGCCGCCTGCGCCTGAGCCGCTTTTTTTATCCTTTCGACATTAGTCACCGTCAGATCGTCCCCGATTATCCAAACACCTCCTCTCTCCCGCGATAGTTTCTGCCACTCCTCCATCCTCTCCTCATCGAACGGATCTTCGATTGATAAAAGGCCGTAGCGTTTGATAATCCACTCATAAATCTTTAGCAGTTCCTCGCCGGTCCAGGTCTGCGATCTCCATTTGTAAATATTCTCGCGAGCATCCCATAAACTGGAGGCGGCGGCATCGATTGATAAATCCACTCGGTCGCCGTAAACGCGCCGCGCATCGTCCAAAAGCTCCAGCCCTAGTTCGGGATCGAGCCCAGAAACGACAAATCCCCCCTCGTCGCCGAAACGGTCCGCTTCTCCGCGTGGAGCAAGCACCCCCTTCAGTGTTTCAATGAATTCAAAGCCCGTCTTTAAAGCTTCCTCGGGGCTGTTGGTTTTAGGAACGACCAAGTATTCCTGGAACGGAAGAGGAGTATCGGAGACGGAGACATGCAACCCTCCGTTAATCAAGTTAAAAAGAAGCCGCGGGAACGAAGATGAGGCCCCGGCGCTCTGGCGCCGGAGGAATTCGTAGAGCGGAAGATTTTCGTTATTAGCCAGCAGCCGAGCGAAAGAGATGCTTAAAGCCAAAGTTAAA
>JAJZPD010000034.1 GCA_021811305.1 bacterium | reverse complement strand
CCAAGAAAGGTATCGCGGCCACTTCTCGCCGCTTATCAACAGAAAGATAAATGAAAAAAAAGTATTAAAATAAAAACATGCAATTAACCTATATAGTAGTTTTTCTGCTGTTGCTTTTAGACAGCATATCGGCGAACGTCATCGCCTGGACGGGGGAAAGCAAATGGTACGCTAAACACTTTCCTGGTTTTTGGCGGCTATTTCCGGTCACCAAAGGCTGGGCGGTTTATTATCTGGTTCTAGTCTTGTGGATGGGAGTAATTCTCTACACCACTGGCACGTTCGGATTTTAATTATTAATTTAACAAAACAGCTAGCGCGGCGTTGGAGTGTTAATTCTTAGAAAGAAAAATGCCCGCCTCAAGAGCTTATGCTCCTTTGGCGGGCGGGGTGGTTCTAAGTTTTCCTGTTCCGATATCGGCTTTATAAGACCCAGTGAAATCATCGCATCGGGGACATTTGCCCCTGAAGCGAAGGATCCCTGTATCGGCTCCCGCGGAGATCTTTCGTTGAAGTTCGGCCCACTTTTGTGGTGGAACAAACTTTTGAAAGGTCTCCGCGTCTACCGGGTACTCGCCGCAGGCGCGACATCGGAATACGTACTGCGGAGTCATTAGGCAGCTCCAAGCAATCGCATAGCGATGTGGCGGATGAGGTTGGGAAGCTCATCTTCTCCGGGATGGATGACCAGGTTGGCTTTGCCGGACTGCTTGTTCTGGTCGACTGTGAGGTCGATCGTTACAACAGTTCCCTCGAACTCAAACCATGCGTCAATCCCATGATACCAGTCGAGGGGCGTGCCGATGGCTGAGAAAAGTTTTACCTTCTCCCAGTCAAGATCCTCACAGATCCTCTCCTCGATAGCCATACAGACCCGCGCGTGCAGGTTGTTAGCCATCTTGGTGTTTGGTTCGCTGGGGTTCCAACCCTTCGGTTGAAACTCCTTAGCGAAGGCCATTGATTCCCTCCAGGTCATGTATCCGCGGGCCCGACCTGCGCAGACTCCGAAGAACTCCTCTTCATAGAGTCTGCCTGTGTATCCATCCATCAGTTAGCCTCCTTATCGAAACATCAAACTTTGAGGTGCAGTAGTTTTTCTGAGAATATATAAACATATTATTTAGTATTTGTCAATAGACGTTTGGAAGCTATTCTTTGACGAATTAGTATTTATGTGTTAATTTTCGGCGATTGCACGTTAGCACAAAGGAGTGATCTAAGGATGTGGGATCCGTATAGCGAGTTCGAGTCCACCACCCTGCCCAACGGTCTTTCCGTGTACGCCTGTAAGTGGGCAAGGCCGTGGCAGACTATCGGCTTCGTGGTTCACAGCGGAGCCAGGCATGACCCTATCGGACTAGAAGGCTTGTCGCACTTTGTCGAGCATCTGGTTTCGCAAAACGCCTCCATAGCCTCGAAGGAAATCGAATCCTTCTTCGGCAGCCACGGAGGATCGGTTATGTTCGGCAGCACCGGCTATTCGTCGACCAGCTACAATTTCTTCGTCGCAGCAAAGCAAAGCGTCGTTGCGCGGGCGCTGGACATCTTCGGCTCCATGCTCATCAGCGCCAAGCTACAAAACTCCGTCGAGAGGGAAAGAGAGGTGATTATCCAAGAGTTTTTCCGCAAGTATCAGGCCAAGGTAAGAGTCGAGTTCGAAGCTCGCGAAGTAAAGGCGGTGTACGGCGGAACTTGGCGCGAAAGATTCCTCAGCCCGATGGGCTCTCCGGAGTCTGTAAGGCGGATAACGCAAAGCGACCTGCAGGCGCACTACGACGCCAACTACACGCCGGCCAATATAAGCGTGGTCTGCGTTGGCGGAATGGGACTTTCGGAACTGGTGAGCCTCCTTTCTTCGAGCCCCTTCGGCAAGGAAAAGAGAGGTCAGAGAAAACCTCTTCCATCTGCGGCAACCGATGCGCCGCTTCCTTTCGAAAGCGGGTACGTCTTTGAGATGTCGGAGGTTTTGCGCGCTGACGTTTCTCCGGATGCTGGGTCATACCTAAGCATGGCAAGGATTCCCGGGGCCGTGAATTCCAATGCGATCAGCGGAGTCAGAAGCGTCCTCGCAAAAATCCTTTTCGAGGAGGTGAGAGAAAAGCGGGCCTGGACCTACCATATCGCTACCGGGTTTAACGACTTCGGCGACATTCGCAGCTTCTTCATCGACTGCGGATCCATAGCCCCCGGCGCCCTCGGCGAGATCGCAGGCGTTGTGGATCGCTGCTTGTCTGAAGTTGCGAAGAGAGAAGACATGCTGCGCAACGCTCGGCACGAGGCGGTTCTGAATCTCTGGATGCAGGATCCAAATGGGCGCCAAGTCAGAGACGAAGCGATGAACGACCTTGAAGGCCACCAGCGCATAAAGACGCTGGCGGAAATCGAGGAAGAAATCATGGTCGTGACGGCGGAGGACGTTTCAAACGTCCTTGAGTGGCTGAAACCAGAACGGCGTTGGACAAGAATCTCGCGTCCTTAACTCGCATCGAAAAAGCGGTTCGGGTGGTTGCTTTAAACGGCACCTGCCCGGCCGCTTTTTATTTTTCTTGTTTTAACGCGGTTTTTCTGCTAACTTGGAGGCGATGCCCGAAACTCCTTCTAAAAACTCAATACAGCGCCCGCCGATCGTGGTGGTCATGGGCCACGTCGATCACGGCAAAACGAGCCTGCTGGACTATATCCGCAAGACCAGCGTTGTGGCGCGCGAAGCCGGAGGGATAACCCAATCCATCGGCGCTTACGAAATTGAGCACCCCTCGACAAGCTCGGGGCAGGCGCGAAAAATCACGTTTATTGATACGCCCGGACACGAGGCTTTTAAGGCCATGCGCTCCAGGGGCGCGACGGTGGCTGACATCGCCATCTTGGTCGTGGCTGCCGACGAGGGGGTAAGGCCCCAGACCCTGGAGGCGATTAACACCCTAAGAGAGGTGGCTACCCCTTATATAGTAGCTATCACCAAGATCGATCGGCCGAACGCCAACATCGAGAAGGTGAAATCGGAATTGTTGGCCAACGGAGTGCTGTTGGAAGGAATGGGCGGCGACGTCAGCTGGCAAGGAGTTTCCGCGGTAACCGGAGAGGGAATCGGCGAATTAATCGATTTTATTTTGCTTTTGGGAGACGTCTTGGGTTTGCAATACGATCCCGAATCTACTGCCGAAGGCGTGATAATCGAAGCTACCAAAGACAGTCGGCGCGGCGTGGTGGCGAGCCTCATTCTACGTAACGGCACTTTGAAAGAAGGAGAATATATCACGACCGAAAGCACTTACGGGAAGATAAAAATGCTAGAGAACTTTAAAGGAGAAAGGGTCCAAGAACTTTACCCATCCGCTCCGGCCAGGGTCATCGGTTTTGAAGATCTGCCGGCAGTGGGAGAGAAGTTCCAGGCGGGAGATATCAACTTGGCTGAAATTAAGCTAGCGGCCGCGGGCCCGGCCGCAAGGGCCGGCGGGGCGCCGGCGGCCGAGGAGGATAAGGAGGCGATGAAGCTCGTGACTAAAGCGGACACCTCGGGTTCGCTTGAGGCCTTAAATCATGTCATTAAAGAAATCAGCGGAATCCGCATCGTGGGCAGCGCGGTCGGGGACATAACCGACGGCGACGTTGATCAGGCGATAAGTACGGGCAGCATCATTGTCGGATTTCGCGTCAAGGCATCCGGCTCCACTGTAAACCGTGCGCAGATTAAGAACGTCAAAATAATCAGCTCAGAGATAATTTACAAAATTGTCGAAGAGATAGAGGCTCGATTGAAAGAGCTGCGCGGAGCAATTGTTGCCGGCGAACTGGAGATACTCAGGATATTCGAGACCGAAGGCCGGCGCGTTGTTTTGGGCGGCCGGGTGGTAACCGGGACGATCAAAGTTGGCGTCGAGGCCAGAGTTGAAAGACGGGGCGGCGCGGTGGCGACCGTGCGGATTATCAACTTGCAGGAGAACCGGAAGGATGTAGCCGAGGTCAAAGAGGGAACCGAATGCGGAATGCTGGTTGAATCCGACGCCAAAATCCAGCCGGGAGACCGGATAAAAATATTCTCCGAATAAAATGAAGATGCATCGCGCGGAAAGGGTGGCCAGCCTGATTCGGGAAGAATTGAGCAGGTTTTTACTCCGGGAAGTCGAGTTTCCGGAGGGAAGCTTGGTGACGATCAGCCACGTTGACGTAGACAAAGAATTGGCGACGGCCGCCGTTTGGGTAAGCATAATTCCCGAAGCGAGCAAGGAAGAGACGATGAAGATTCTAAAAAGCGAGCAGGGACGGATGCAGTTCCTTTTGAACCGCAAGATGAACATCAAGCCGATGCCGCGCATCAACTTTTTGCTAGACGAGGGATTAGAAAAAGCGGCGGCGATTGAAAAAATTCTGCTGGACGCCGATAATCAGTAAAGCGGTCTTAAAACTCTTTTAAAGCGGCGGCGCGGTGGTGAAGAGGTAACACGACGGTCTGCAAAACCGTAATGCGAGGGTTCGAATCCCTCCCGCGCCTCAATGAAAGTCGTCCCCGCGATAAATTGCGAAAGCTTCGAGTGCGTTTCCGAGAAGATTCTTCTGGCCTCGGAGTTTGCGGATTGGCTGCAGATTGACGTGGCTGACGGGAAATTTTCTCCGGCGCTGACTTGGAACAATCCGGAAAAGCTGGCGGAGTGGCTTAAAGAGCGGGGACTTAACATTAAAGTCGAAGCCCACCTGATGGTGGAGAATGTTTTGGGAGAGGCGCTGCGCTGGCTGAAAGCCGGCGCAAAAAGAATCGTCGTTCAGGCCGGAACGGAGTTCGACTACGAAAAGCTGCTTGCGGCTTGCGGCGAGTACCGCGCGGAAGCGATGCTTTCTTTTTCGCCGCAGGTTTCTTTGGACGACAACCTGGCCTTAGCCTCCGCTTTCCGCGAGTTCCAGGTGCTGGCCGTTTCCCCGGGATTTGCCGGACAAAAGTTCGACGATGAATCGACTGTGAAGATAAAGTCTTTACGCCGAGTTTTTCCCGATGTTATCATTGAGGTAGACGGAGGAATCAATCCCGCGACGGCCGAAGAAGTTAAATCCGCCGGCGCCGACATCGTCGTTTCCGCCTCCTATATTTTTGAAAATAAAAATCCGCGCGAAGCTTTTGCGAAACTGAGCGCGATCTAAAATTAACCAATTAACCGATGGAACCTTTAACCGAAGAAAAAATAAACTTCCTCAAAGAAAAAGCTAACGCGATCCGCGAGTCGATTATCGAAATGCTGGTTGAGGCGGGCAGCGGACACTCCGCCGGTCCTTTGGGCATGGCCGATGTTTTCGCGGCTTTTTACTTTCATATTTTGAAGCACGATCCGCAAAATCCAGACTGGTCCGACCGGGACAGGCTGATCCTCTCCAACGGGCACATCTGTCCGGTGAGGTACGCCGCCATGGCGCACGCCGGGTATTTCCCCATGGAAGAGCTCAAGACCCTCCGCAAGCTCGATTCTCGCCTGCAGGGGCACCCTCACCGCACCTCGCTGCCGGGAGTGGAAACTACCTCCGGCCCTCTGGGCTCCGGATTATCGCAGGCAATCGGTTTGGCGCTCGCGGCGCGGCTGGATAAGAAAAAATACCGCGTCTACGCATTTCTTTCCGACGGAGAGCACGACGAAGGCAATCTTTGGGAGGCGGCGATGTTCGCTGGTAAAAATAAGCTGAGCAATCTGACCGCACTCATCGATCGCAACAATATCCAGATTGATGGCTTTACCGAGGATGTAATGCCTCTAGAGCCTTTAAAGGAAAAGTACGAATCTTTCGGGTGGCATGTGCTGGAGATAAACGGGCACAACTTCGAGCAGATTGTCGACGCCGTTTCCGAGGCTAAGGTTATCCACGAGAAGCCGACGGTTGTTATCGCGCACACTATTCCAGGAAAAGGGGTAAGTTTCATGGAGAATGATTACTTGTGGCACGGCAAACCGCCTAACAAAGAAGAAGCGGCGAAAGCCTTAAGCGAGCTCCGGACGCTTGGAGGAAAAATAACGTCAGAACATCAATAATAAATATGCTTAGTAAAAGCGCAAAATTATCTCCGAATCTCGGAGCCGAAAAAATAGAAGAAGCGCCAATCAGGAACGGCTACGGCGACGGGCTGCTTATTGCCGGAGAAAAAGATCCGAACGTAGTGGTTCTTTGCGCCGACCT
>JAJZPD010000033.1 GCA_021811305.1 bacterium | reverse complement strand
AAGCTAAAGCAACGACTATGGACTAAGGGTTAGGGGTTAGGGACTGCGAATGATGGATGGCGGACTAAACCCTAATCCCCAGCCCCTAATCCCTACTTTAACTTTTGCGCTTTGCGCTTTTCGTTTTGCGCTTAGATGAGCTACTTCTTCAAGTACCTCCGCAGAGCGATCATGCCGGAGATGATACCGATAATGCTGCCGAAAATAATTTCATACAGGAAGAGCAAGACGAGATTGCCGATAAAGTATTGCTGGAGGCTGAAGCCGGGTATGAAGACCTGCATATAAGGAGAAATAACGAAAACGATCGGCGTCAGTATGAGCAAGCTAATGACCGCGGCGATTACCCCGTAAACTACACCCTCGATGATGTAGGGGCCGCTGATAAAAGTGTTGGAGGCGCCGACGAAGCGCATAATCTCCACCTCTTCGCGATTCGAGTAGATGGCGATGAGAATGGTATTGAAAGCAATCAGTGTGGCGGCAAAAGCCAGAATGATAGTCAAAATCAATCCCGCTTCGCGGCTGATATTAATGATCTCGGCCAGCCTTTTGATCACCAGCTGATTCTGGTTGTAGCTGACGTTCTCCACCAGCCCGCTGACCTGCGAGCCGTTCAAGTAATTGGCGATGACCGGATAATCATTCGGGTTGTTGGCTTTGATGTTCAATGAAGCGGAAAGCGGGTTGGTTCCGAGCTCGTTCAAAGCCTGGGAGATGGTCGGGTCGCTGGCATGCTGCTGCTCGAAAATCTGCAAGGCCTGGGCGTTAGAAATGTACTGGACGCTCTTGACCTGGCTCATCTGCTGCAGGGTTTTCTGGATGTTCAGAATCTGATCCTCCGGCGTGGTGGTCTTGAAATAAACGCTGATGTCGATCTTTTCCTGAATGGAATTAAGAGCGGAGGTGAGAATGTGATTACCGACGATAAGCGAGCCGAAAGCGAAAAGAGTCATTACCATCACGACCAGCGTCGCCACCGAGAGGAGCCGCTGCCTCCAGAGATGCTCCAAAGCGTGTTTGATTATCCTGTAGATTGCTGTTGCCATTATTGTTTGTTATTCTTGCGACTTGCTTAGGCCAGGGAGTAGCGTCCGTTTTCCTCGTCCCGGATCAGGCGACCGTTTTCCATAGTTAGAACCCGGCGTCCCAGCTGGTTGACGATATCCTTGTTGTGCGTCGCTAAAATCACGGTCGTCCCGAGATCGTTTATCTTCTTCAGCAGATTGATTATCTCCAAACTGTTAAATGGATCAAGGTTGCCCGTCGGCTCGTCGGCGACGATGACTTCGGGGCGGTTGACCATGGCGCGGGCGATAGCCACGCGCTGCTTTTCTCCACCGGAGAGCTCGGAAATGAAGTTCCCGGCCTTGTCGCTCAGGCCGACCAGATCCAAAACCTCCGGAACCAGCTCCTCGATTTCCTTCTCCGACCGGCTGGCGACCTCCAGGGCGAACGAAACGTTCTCCGCCGCAGTTTTATTAGGGAGCAGGCGGAAGTCCTGGAAGATGGTGCCGATGTGGCGCCGCAGCTGTGGCAGATCTTTTGGTTTGACTTTATTAACATCGTAGCGGCCGAAAGTGACTCGGCCGCTGGTTGGCTTTTCTTCCCCGATCAACATCTTGATGACCGTGGACTTGCCGGCCCCGGAGCGGCCGACTAAAGAGACGAACTCCTTCGGAGATATGCGGAAACTAACGTCGATCAGGGCCTCGTGCCCGTTGTACTTCTTATAAACGTTTTGGAAAGCAATCATTAAGTGGTCTATATCAGCTTAAAAGCAAGCCTTGCGGATCTGTTTCACGCCGACTTCCCCAATTGTAACTCGGCGTCGATGAATTTATCAAGCTCTCCCGCTAAAACTCCCTCTGCATTGCCGGTTTCAACTCCAGTCCGATTGTCTTTGACCAGCTTGTAAGGATGCAGGACGTAGGAGCGTATCTGATTTCCCCATTCCGGCTTGACCTTGGTGCGGAGCTCGCCGAGTTCTTCAGCCTGCCTCTCCTCCATTAGTTTTAGGAGTTTTCCCTTAAGAAGATTCATAGCCCGCTCGCGATTCTGGGCTTGGGAGCGCTCGGTCTGCGACGAGGCCGTTAGCCCGGTCGGCAAATGGATGATGCGCACCGCCGTCTCCACCTTGTTCACGTTCTGCCCGCCCGGGCCGCTGGAACGCGAAAGTTCCAGCTTTAAATCGCCCTCCGGTATCTGCATCCGCTGGGCCTGTAGTTCCGGCAGCTCCGGCACGACTTCGACCAAGGCAAAAGAGGTGTGTCGCAGCTGCTTGGCGTCAAAGGGCGAAATCCGCACCAGGCGGTGCACTCCGGCCTCGTTCTTCAGCAGGCCGTAAGCGTAAAGCCCCTCAACGAGAATCGCATCTTCGTCGATCCGCCTGGCTTTCCAGCCGCGGCTCGCAGCGAATTTCTCGTACATCCGTAAAAGCATCGCAGCCCAATCTGCCGCATCCTCTCCTCCCGCTCCCGCAAAAGTCGAGATAATCGCCGGCAGCTGGTCGTACGGCCCCGAAAGGTAGACGTATTTTTCAATAGCTTCCAAATCCTTTTCGGAAGTGATGGAATCGAATCGATCGATGAGGTCGCGCAAAAAGCCGAACTCCTTGGTTTTTACCTCGGCCTCCTCCCGTCGATTCTTCCACAGCTCGGGATCGGCTATGGTGTACTCCAGCTCTTTAAGCTTGGTTCGCTTTCCTTGTATGTCAAAGCCGCTCGCCTAAGCGGCGAGCCAGCTCTTGCACTTCTTCTTTAGAAATATCTTTTTTGTTTTCAACCATCATCTTTAATGCCCGCCTTATCATTGGAGCTTTCTTTTGCCCTTTGAAAGCGAGACATGAGCCCGAGAGAGGATTCGAACCTCCGACCTAACGCTTACGAAGCGCTCGCTCTGCCGGCTGAGCTACTCGGGCTGGCGCGCCAAACAGGTGGCCCCTTGACGCTTATGCTATAATGCCATTGTAATCGTTTTTCGGCAAAAAATAAATGATATTGAGCGTCAAAAACCTTTCGGTCGGCTTCGACGAGCTGAACGTGTTGGAAAACGTTAATTTTGATGTCTCCCCAGGGGATATTTTAGCGATTATCGGTCCCAACGGCTCCGGGAAAACCGTCCTCCTGCGCGCCCTGCTGCACACCATTCCCTACCGAGGACAAATTAAATGGGAAAAAGGCGTCAGGATCGGCTACGTTCCCCAGAAGCTGTTCATCGACTGGAGCCTGCCTCTCACCCTGCGCGAATTCCTGAATTTAAAAACGAAAATTATCGGCGCCGGCGCCGGCGAGCTGGAGGACGTCTTGTCGCTGGTAAAACTGCCCGGCTCGTTCCTCGATCGTCCGCTCGCCAAGCTTTCCGGCGGCCAGTTCCAGCGCGCCTTGATCGCTTTCGCTATGATCGGCGATCCCAACGTCCTGCTTTTCGATGAGCCAACCGCGAGCGTCGATACGCCGAGCAGCGCCCAGATTTACGAGGACCTGCACAAACTCTGCGATCAAAGAAAGATGACGCTGCTCATCGTTTCGCACGACTTAAGCTTGATTTACAGTTACGCCAACAAGGTTCTTTGCCTGAATAAGCAGAATCTTTGCTTCGGTCATCCGGCAGAAGTCCTGACACCGGAAAGATTGCACGAACTTTACGGAACGCCGGTTAAGTTCTATGTCCATGAACACCGATTCGTCGGAGAGGAACACGAGGAAGGCCATGAGCATGGTCACGAGCACCACCACCATGATCACGACTAATTTCGCTTTCTATATAATCCTAGCCTTGGTAATGGCGGTTACCGCCGGAATAGTCGGCGCCTTCGCCGTCATGCGGAGGCTGAGCATCGCTTCCGACCCGATGTCGCACATTGCCCTTCCAGGAGTGGGGTTGGCACTGCTTTTCGGCGTTAATCCCCTTCTCGGCGCAACCGCTTCCCTTTTGGTTGGAGCGTTCATAATCTGGGGGCTGGAAAATAAGACAAAAATCTCCACCGACGCGATGATAGGAGTGGTGTTCTCCCTGGCCTTAGCCATTGGCGCCCTGATCACGCCGAGCGAAGAAATAATCAACGCGCTTTTCGGCTCCTATTCGCAAATATCGCTCCTGGAATTCGCCTCCGGAATTGCAATTTCTCTGGGGATAATAATCTACCTTCTTTACCAAAAAGAGAAAATAACTCTTTCGATACTGTCGCCCGAGCTGGCTAAAACATCCGGGCTGAACAACCAGTTACTGAACCTCTACTTTCTAATCGCCATGGTGATGACTATTATGCTCGGCCTGCGCTACCTCGGAGCCCTTTTGGCCGGAACGCTCATCATCATACCGGCGGTAACCGCTAAAAACCTAGCCCGCAGCCTGAGCTCGATGTTTTCGATAAGCGCCGTGGTCTCTCTTATTAGCGTCGCTTCCGGGTTGGCGCTTTCGGAAAAAATCGGCGTTGAGCCGGGGCCAGTTATTATCTGCGTCGCCGGCCTTATATTTATCGCCTCGCTTCTAATCAAGAAGCCAGAATAAAAAAAGCGCAAAACAACGACTAGGGACTAGGGGTTAGGGACTAGGGGTTAGGGGTTAGGGACTGTGGATGATAAATGGCGGACTAAACCCTAATCCCTACTTTAACTTTTGCGCTTTGAGCTTTGCGCTTCTATGAGCGGGATACGGGTGTCCTACGCTAAAGCTCCGGAACACCTTAATGGCGTCCTACGCTAAAGCTTCGGAACACCTTATCTACCTCGCCCGTCTTTCGCTAAAGCTACCAATCTTTTATATGCGAAGGCCTTGCCGGAACCAGACTTAAGGTAAAGTTCAAAATCTTTTGCCTTTTGCTTATTTTCAAAAACTCCATACCAGACAAGTTTCCAAGGAATATGTCCTTTGGTAAAAAGCGAGCGACCATTATTATGTTCTTCCAACCTTCTCCGCAAATTATCGGTATAGCCGTAGTAAAAAATTCCGGACTTTAAACTTTTGAGAATGTATGTGCAGTGCATTGCATTATACCGTCCGTAGTTTTCCAGAAGCGGTACCACTGTTTATATCCCTAAGAAAACCGTGCTACCGTCTGTAGCTTTAGCGAAAGACGGGAGCGGGATACGGGAGTCGAACCCGCGTCCTCAGCTTGGGAAGCTGATGTACTGCCGCTGTACTAATCCCGCAAAAACAAATTCCAAATTCTAAATACTAAATCCTAAAGTCGTTACTCTTTCGGACTTCGAGCTTGGAATTTATGGCTTCGTGCTGGTGGTGCTGGTCGAGGGAACGACGATAATCATCTTTTCCCCGGGAACGATATAATTCAACCTGGACTTCACCTCTTTTTCCAGGTTGTACGGATCGGAGTAGAACTTTATCTGCTGTTCCAGCGTTGAATTATTGGCGGTGAAATACGTATTTTGCTGGTTTAACTGCGAGTACTCGGTATTCAGGCCACGAAGCTGCCAGCCGATCTTAACGGCTTGGTACCCCATGACCGCCAAAATCGTCAGAAAAACCGCATAAACCGCCACTTTTTTCACCTCTTTCAATATATTATCATCGACCGTTTATTTCAATCCTAAACTATCCATCAGCTTGTATGCCTTGGCGAACTTCGTATAACCGCGCCAGGATGCACGGATATTTTCAGCGGATTGCGGTGAAACCTCGCCTTTCTCGGCCATTTTTTCGTAGCGCTTCTTCTTCTTTAAAAATCTCTTGACCGTCGACTTCCGTAGCAATCTGCGGTTATCGCGAATAACGTATCCTAGGAAATCGACTCCTTTGTCTATCGGAAAAACTTCGGCTTTCTTGGGATGCAATTCAAGCTTTAATTCGCCGCGGAGGAAAGAGCTTATGCGCTCCTTGTCGCTGTTCAGGCGTTTTTTGTCCGTCCCCAAAACGACGAAGTCGTCCATATAGCGGATGTAATATTTTTCGTGGAGAGTCCGTTTCACGAAATGATCGAGTTCGTTAAGGTAGACATTGGCGAACAACTGGCTAGTCAGGTTGCCGATGGGTATGCCCCGAGGATTGCTCTCTATTATTTCACGAAGAAGCCATAAGATATTTTCGTCTTTAATCTTTTTCTTCAAAACTTTCAGCAGTATCTCATGATCGATGTTGTCAAAATATTTGCTAACGTCGCACTTAAGGCAATAAATTCCGGCGGGCGCGGCCTGCCGTCTCTCTTTCTGTCTCTCGTTGGTGCACAAAGATTTTATGAACTTCTCAAGGCGGATGACCGCCGCGTGAGTGCCTTTCCCTTTGCGGCAAGCGTAAGAATCGTAGATGAATCCTCTGTCAAGAATCGGTTCGATAACGTTGCAAAGCGCATGGTGCACCACCCGGTCGCGGAACGGAGCGGCTTTAATGATGCGTTTTTTTGAGTCGGCAATTATGAATTCACG
>JAJZPD010000001.1 GCA_021811305.1 bacterium | reverse complement strand
GCTTAAGGAGTTTAAGAAGGTCCGACATGAGGAGACGATGCTTTCTTTCAATGACGCCTTCAGCAGAGAGGATGTCCAAGCCTGGCTGGAGCGGCTGGAGAATTATTTGAACCGGAAGGTTAAGCGGGAGTTTTACGTAGAGCTGAAAATCGACGGGCTGGCCATCGAACTGGTTTACGAGGACGGCGTCTTCGTCCAGGGTTCGACCAGAGGGGACGGCGTTGTCGGCGAAGACGTTACTCAGAACTTGAAAACCGTCGAGCCAATTCCGCTTTCCTTAATGGCCGATAGAGAAAAGAAGATTCCGCGCCGCTTGGTGGTCCGCGGGGAGGTTTTTTTGAGTAGGAAAGAATTCGAACGCATCAACCGCGAGCAAGAAAAAGCGGGAGCCAAGGCATATGCCAATCCGCGCAACATCGCCGCCGGTTCGGTTCGCCAGCTCGACCCGAAGATCACCGCTAGCCGCAGACTGGACTCTTTCGCCTACGATATTGTGAGCGGATTCGGCCTAACGAAGCACAAGAAAGAGCATGAGAAGCTGAAGGAGCTCGGCTTCAAAACCAATCCGAACAACCGCCTGGTCCAGTCGCTAGAGGAGGTCTTCGAGTTCCGCGATTACTGGGAAAAGCACCGCGAGAAGCTTGATTATGAGATCGACGGGATAGTTATTATCCTTAACAACAACGATATTTACGGAGAGGCGGGAGTTGTCGGCAAGGCGCCGCGAGCGGCCATCGCCTACAAATTCTCTCCGCGCGAGGCGACGACCATAGTTCAGAATATTCTGGTACAGGTGGGGCGGACGGGGACGCTGACTCCGGTGGCGGAGTTGCGTCCGGTCGAGGTTGGCGGCGTCAGGATTTCCCATGCGACGTTGCACAACTTGGACCAGATTCGGAAGCTCGGCCTGAAAATCGGGGATACGGTCGTGATCAGCCGCGCCGGAGATGTGATACCGCAGATCACTTCGGTCCTGGCCAAAATGCGCACCGGCAGGGAGAAAGAGTTCCGAATGCCGGAGACTTGCCCGGTCGACGGCTCCAAAGTGGAAAAAGTCGGGGTTTTCTACCGCTGTTCCAATCCTAAGTGCGGCGCGCGGAACCGCGAACTGATGCGCCATTTGGTTTCCAGATCGGCTTTCGATATCCGTGGATTAGGGCCGAAAGCTTTGGATAGATTCGTGGACGAGGGATTGATCTCCGACGCGGCCGATATCTTTTCTCTCCAAAAAGGGGACGTTGCCGCTTTGGAAAGATTCGGAGAAAGATCCGCTGAAAAAATAGTTGAAGAGATCGGGGAGAAAAAGTCCGTCGAACTGTCTCGGCTTATTTACAGCCTCGGCATCCTACACGTTGGCGAGGAGACTGCCCAAACGCTGACCGCGGCCTTTGCCAGACGCCTTGGGATGAAGGAAATAAAAATCAGCCAGCTGTCCGGAATAGTTAAAGAGATGGGGGTTAGCGGCCTCGAGGAGCTGCCGGATATCGGGCCGAAGGTGGCGGAAAGCATAACCTCATGGTTTAAAGACCAACACAACATGCGTTTCTTGGAAAAATTGGAACGGAACGGCGTACGCTTGTTGCCGATGAAGGCAGAGGCGAAGGGAAAATTATCCGGACAAATCGTTGTCCTTACCGGGACGTTGCAAACTATGCCACGAGAAGAGGCGAAGGAGAGGATCAGGGCGCTCGGCGGGGACGTCTCCGAATCGGTCGGCAGGCAAACCACGCTGGTGGTGGCCGGAGAAAATCCGGGATCGAAGTTGCAAAAGGCCAGAGAACTCGGCATCCGGGTGATCGGAGAAGAAGGGTTTTTAAGGCTGGCCGGAAAATAGGCGGCTAAAAGCCGAAAAACCCGCTCCAGCGCTTGACAAAGTGGTTTTTTGCTGCTATAAAGATTTTAGTTCCTTAAGAATTTAGCATGGGCCAAGGAGGTAATCGGATTGAAGAGAAGGATAGGATCGCTCAGCGCGATCAGTTTGATCGCCGCTGCGGCGGTGGGGTTATCGTCGATTCACGGTTCCGCGACGAAGACGGTGTCGTCTTCGGCTAAAGACTACTCGATTGTAAAAATCGCTATGGCGATGCAGTCGATGGCTTTCACAAAGCAGCGCAGCAACGCTCTCGGAGAGAGTGTTGTAGGAAAGCGGACGCATATGATCGCAGTAGACAACGATCCTACTAACTCGAGACTCCTGGAGAATGCGCAGGCAGAATATCCCGTGTCCAGAACCGTTCAGGTTCTAGCTACAGGATATTCATCTGGTGTCGGCGCTTGTACTGCAACTATGACCCAACCTCGTTGGGGCGAGATTGCTGTGGATCCTAATTTCATCCCGCTGGGATCTTATGTCGAGATCCCGGAGTTCCCCGGAACGATCTTCCACGCGGAGGATACCGGAGGTGCTATCAAGGGATGGCGGATCGATATCTGGTTCCCTTCTAACAGCGATGCTGGTCAGTGGGGAGTTAAGTCTATCTCGATCCAGATTTTGGCTATTCCGCCATCTTCAGGCAAGGTCTCTGATGCGTGTAAAGCTCCGACACCGTAACATCGGCTGGAGCCTCTTTTTTATGAGAGGCTCCTTTTTTTATTTTCAGCTACAATATACATCGCCGCTTGCGGCGAGGACATATAGAAATAGTAGATGAAAATATCCTGAGTCGCGTCGAAGGATATTGTTTGCCGGCAAGCATAGTCTCTTATTTTGGGCTACTTCACACCCTGGAAATCTGTGATACAATATAAATCCAATCTGAGCCAAAGGAGGCTTGGGAAATGGCTCTTCAGCATCCACTGTTTCCCGATAGGAGTGACCCGCTGCTCTTGCGAAAGGAGGGAGCTATGATGCGGGACGTAGATCGTGAGACCGGAGTCGTTTTCTGGATGGAGCGACTTGAACGTCGAATGCGTCCAGTCGTTGACGCATTTGGTAATCAAGGCATTTCCGATCGTTGGGATGGGCTGCGAGCCATTCTGGCTTCTAAGCTCTCGGCGTTCCAGATTGCCTTTCCCTATAAGGTAGGCGACATTTTCGAGTATCTGATGGCGTTCGTCCCATACTGGATCGAGCGCCACCTCGGGATGCCTGCCTCGGATGAAGGTATCTTACGCTGGTTCGACACGATCGCCTCTTCCTGGGACGACGACTCCATGAAGCGTTTCACCAGCAAAGAGACTGGCGAGCTTACGGAAACCATCGTCAAGTTCTTCCCTCCGGCCGGGCAGCCGGCGACGCGTCCGATCCAGGCTAAGCCTCAGCGCTCACACCAATCGAAGGGCAGGCGAGCGTAGTGCAAGTGTCCTCCTCTAGTGGTAAACAGTCGTCATGAGCGGCTTTCTTTGAAATAAAGGAAAGCCGCTTTTAGTTTGACTCGTCTGTTCCGGAAGATTTAGTGATGTGTTAATATGCGAATATGGAATTAAAGGAAAGCGATATTAGGAAGCTTTCGGAATTGGCCCGAGTTTCCCTGGAAGGGGAAGAGGTCGGCCTACTGGATAATATGCGTGAGATAATCGGCTATTTTGAGGTTTTAAACGAGCTAAAAACCGACGCGGTTGAGCCGATGTCTGGAGGAACCAGCCTGGTGAACCGCTTCCGAGCCGATGCCGCCGACTGGCCGTGCCAAGGGCTGGGACGCGAGGATTTTTCTGTTAAAGAAGGAGAGTCACTGAAAACGCCGCCGGTTTTCGGCGAAAGCAATGCTTAACTTAAGGGATCTGACAATCAAGAGCTTTCGCGAAGGCTTGCTTAACAAGTCCTTTTCAACGTTCGAGATTACGAAGTTTTTCTTCGATTTCGCCGAGGAGAAGAATTCGGAATTGAATGCTTTCTTAAGCTTGCATCGCGATCAAGCTCTTGAGGCCGCCTCGAAGATCGACGTCAGGCTGGCGGAAGGGGACGACCCCGGAGTCTTAGCCGGCGTGCCATTGGCTATTAAGGACAATATATTGGTTGAAGGTTTGCCGGCGACGGCCGCTTCGAAGATTCTGGAAAATTATAGCGCTCCTTATGACGCCGAGGTGATTGCCAAGCTGAAAAAGAGGGGAGCGATTTTTATCGGCAAGACTAACCTGGACGAGTTTGCCATGGGCTCCTCCACCGAGAACTCTGCTTTCGGCGTCACCCGCAATCCGCATGATTCGGAGAGGGTGGCCGGCGGCTCATCCGGCGGCTCGGCGGCGGCGGTTGCGGCGCATATGGCTATCGGAGCTTTAGGAACGGACACCGGCGGCTCAGTCCGGGAACCCGCGGCTTTCTGCGGAGTTGTCGGACTAAAGCCTACCTACGGAGCTGTTTCCAGATTCGGCGCCATCGCCATGGCTTCTTCTTTAGATCAAATAGGTCCGATCGCCAAGAATGCCGAGGATGCGGCTACACTTTTTCAGGCAATAGCTGGAATTGATCCGAAAGATTCAACGAGCGTTGACGCCGACTACCACGATTTGACCGCTGATCCCGACCTGGAAAGGATAAGAGAATTAAAAATAGGCATTCCCGACGAGTATTTCGGCGAAGGATTGGATCCGGAGGTACGGGGGGAGATGGAAAAGGTTATTGAGGATTTAAAGTCTCTCAAAATAAATCTTAAAAAGATTTCCTTGCCGCACACTAAGTATGCGGTAGCCGTTTATTATCTGATAATGCCGGCCGAGGTTAGCACCAACCTGGCTCGCTACGACGGTCTCCGCTACTCGCCGCCGCCCCGTTCAGGACGCCCGAGTTTGTTGGATCTTTATCTGTACAACCGCAGCTACGGATTCGGGCCGGAGACCAAACGGAGGATTTTACTTGGAACTTTCGCTTTATCCGCCGGATATTACGACGCTTATTATCTCAAGGCGCAAAAAGCGCGCAGCTTGATTAAGAAAGACTTTGACGAGGCATTTAGAGAAGTGGACGTGATACTCGCTCCGGTTACGCCTACGCCGGCTTTTAAGATAGGGGAGAAGGCTAATGATCCGCTGCAAATGTATCTGTCGGATATCTTCACTATCCCCGCCAACTTAGCTGGGCTGCCGGCTGTTTCGATGCCGGTGCGCGGGCGCGAAGGAAAACTTCCGATCGGTTTCCAGTTGATGGGAAAGCCTTGGCGGGAAAAGGATATTCTGGATATAGGCCGCCTTTATGAAAGGCTGTAACCTGGCGGAATAAAAAGAAAAGCCATCCTCACAATGGCTTTTCTTTTTATTCTCTCCGCCGACAAAAATCTTATGGAGAATCTGCTTTAAAGTTTACCGCTAACATCGATAAAAGCAAGTGCCAACTGTTGATAAACTATAATCGGAGAAAGGCATATATTTCCGTCCTTATTCTTTAAAAATTTTAAATTTTGTGACGATCGTCACAGGACTTAGAATGTTGCTCTATCCGGTATTGCTGCGCGGGCGACCGGACTCGAACCGGCGATCTCTTCCGTGACAGGGAAGCGCTTTAGGCCAGCTAAGCTACGCCCGCTTGATCAAAGGCAATTATAGGGCAATCAGCGAAAAACGCAAAACTAAAAACTAAAAGCGAAAAACAGCGACAAGGCGAGCGCAAAGCTAAAAGCAAAAAATAACGGCTAGCCGCCGATCGTTAATTGCTTTGCATTTTACGCTTTAAGTTTTGCGCTTTTTAGTGCCAGGGGTGGGGCTCGAAGTCGTGCGCCTATGGCACACTCCCACAAACCCCTCGGTTTGTGTGTTCCGCCACAGGAAACCTCCCGGTTTCCCGACCCTTTCCTGGTTCGAGCCGCCCGCCATAAAAAACAAAACAACACGCATCTTGCAGACACATGTTGTTTTGTTTTGGTGCCAGGGGTGGGGCTCGAACCCACGACCTAGGGGTTATGACTCCCTCGCTCTGCCAACTGAGCTACCCTGACCAGCTAATACAATATACGTAATCATCGCTTCTTTTTCAACTTAAAATCGCTATTGACCGAAATAAAGGGAAGTGGCAAACTTTGATCATATTCCTTAGCGGGAGTTTTTTGTTTTTTACTCCAAAGGAATGCGGTTCTTTTATATTTATATTTCTGGGATTGCTTTTGCGGGCAGCGCTTCGTCGTCTTAAAAAAGACGGCGGGGCGCTGCTCTACAAGGGCAGACACTCGGCGACGCCGGCCGAAACAGGCGCGGTTTCCGCTTTGCGGAAGCGATTCGAGGAGGGTGCAAATGGATCAAGAGCTTCAAACATTGGTGTTTGTCGGTGGATTGTCCAGGCTTCTGAACCCTACGGATATCGTTCGTCTTCGCGGAGCGAACTTTGCAGCCCTGCGATTGAATGAACGCGCTGTCTCCGAAGAAGAGCGAGAGATGGCATGCCTGCTTCCCAGTCCTCTCGCCATGTTTGGCAGAGATACCTTGGACGGCATGCTTTTCTTCTGCGGAACCGAGAATGAGCAAGATCACGCCGTGATCTGTGAGTGTTCGGGTAAGCCTTTGCGTCCCTACACCAGGATTCCAAATTCCGAAGAGCCGCTTTCTCAAGGAACCAGGGCCTCTTTCCTGGTCCCGAAGTCAGCCGCGACCGTTTACAGCCTCAAGCCTGCAACGGATATTTCGGAGTTCCTGGTCGGCATCGATCGGCGCTGGATCACCTTTGGTGAATCAGGCGAGGTCATTGTTGTTTCTAAGCGTTGGTTTGGATTCATAAGTGACCTGCCGGAGTGTTTGGGCGGATTCGCTGATCCGATCAGGGCTTTGTGGCAGAAGGTTTCCGCGCCGTTCGCCGACATTTTTTATGCGGAGGATGGCGTGCGTGACAGGCTGCCGCGCAGCCTTGAGCGCTTAATTTCCCAGAAGGCCTGAGTTAGGCCGAAGAGTTTCTAGGGGTTCTCTTTAAAAACCCCTTTTCCATTCCTTAGATGCGCTTCTAGGCTGACGAGCTCAAAAGAGCGAAAATGAAAAAAATCTTATTTTAAACTTTGCGCTTTTCGTTTTGCGCTTTTTTTGTTGCGGGGGCGGGAATTGAACCCGCTCCTTGAGGTTATGGGCCTCACGAGGTACCGTTCCTCCACCCCGCGGCGACATCTGGAACTCCTCCAGTTTATATTTAAAACCACTTATTGTCAAAAAAATTTTTTTAATCGATACTATAGATAATGAATCCGGAAACTCTTAAGCAGGAGGCATATACCGATATAGAAGCGTGCAACAATCTGCAAGAGCTGGAAGCCGTGCGCGTCAAGTACGTCGGCAGGAAAAGCGAGCTGACGCTTGCTTTGCGTGGGCTGAAAGATCTCCCACTGGAAGAGAGGAGAAACGCCGCTCCCAAACTGCAGCAAGCCCGCAAGGAGATTGAAGGGATGCTGGCATCCAAAGAAAAGGAGCTGGCTTCGTCTAAAGCGGAGGCGAAGGTCGATTTGACCAGGCCGGGCACTCGCCATGCCTTCGGGCATTTACATCCGCTGACGCTGATGGAAAAAGAGGTGGTGGACATCTTCACCTCGATGAATTTTTCGGTTATCGATGGCCCGGAGGTCGAGACCGAGCATTATAATTTCGACGTCCTGAATATTCCAGCCAACCACCCCGCGCGCGAGATGTGGGATACCTTTTGGCTAAAAGGAGGAAATGATTCCAGGTCGCGCAAGCTCCTACGCACGCATACCAGCCCGATGCAGGTCCGCTATATGGAGACGCACACTCCGCCCTTGCAGATAATCGTCCCGGGCCGCGTTTTCCGCTACGAGGCGACCGACGCTTCGCACGAGATCAACTTTTACCAAGTGGAGGGGCTTATGGTCGGGCGCGATGTCAGCCTAGCTAATTTTAAGTATGTCATTGAGGAATTCTTGAAAAAAATGTTCGGCCCGAAGACCGAGTTCAGGTTCCGCCCAAGCTACTTTCCGTTTACCGAACCGAGCGTGGAAGTCGATGTTCGCTTGGTCGGAGGAAAAGGCGAACAAAGCGAGAGCCTGCGGGCGATTGCCGAGAGCCGCAAATCCGAATGGCTGGAGGTGATGGGAGCGGGAATGGTCAACCCGAAAGTCTTCGAAGCCGCCGGATATAACCCGGAGGAATGGCAGGGGTTTGCCTTTGGCGTTGGCCTGGAGAGACTGGCGATGCTTAAGTATAAGATTCCGGACATAAGATTGTTCTATTCCGACGATCTGCGGATCATAAACCAGTTTTAAAACATGAAGTTCAGCTACTCTTTAATCAAAGAATTTGTTCCGCAACTGCCGCCTAAAAAAAAGCTGGTTGAAGAGCTTAATTTAAAGGCATTCGAAGCGGAGGTTTTGGCGGGGGACGCTTTGGATATCTCTTTGCCGGCCAATCGCTATGCCGATGCAGCTTCGCACTGGGGGATTGCCAAGGAGGCGGCGGCCATTTTTGACTTGAAGGTTTCGCTCCCGGCCGGCTTCGGCCGGGCGGTTAATCTGCCGTCGGGCAATAAGCTTTTTTCAGTGAAGGTCGAGGATCCTGCGCTCTGCTTACGGTATGACGCGCTTCTTCTCTCCTTAGAAAAGAAAACAGCTTCGCCGAGCTGGTTGAAAAAATATTTGGAGGCTTGCGGGTTGCGTCCGATTAATTTAATCGTCGATATAATGAATTACGCAATGTTGGAAACCGGCCAGCCTTTGCACGCCTTCGATTACGACAAGATCGCCGGCGATGGAAGAAATAAGAAGATAATCATCCGCCGCGCCAAAGCCGGGGAAAGAATGGAGGGTTTGGATGGCAAAACCTACAACTTGTCCGCCGGAGACCTGGTAATAGCCGATGCGGAAGGAATATTGGCGATCGCCGGCATAAAAGGAGGCAAGAGGGCCGAAGTCGATTCTTCAACGAAGAAGATATTCATCGAATCCGCCAACTTTTCAGCTCCCGAGGTTTACGCCACTTCGAAGCAGCTGAATCTCGTAACTGATGCTTCGGCGCGTTTTGCCCGGGACTTGAGTCCGGAATTGGCGGAGTACGGCGCCGCCCGCGCGGCTTACCTGGTGAAGGAGCTTTCCGGAGGGAGGGTTTTAGACTCTTTTGAATACTATCCCAAGGCGGCTAAGGGCGAGATAATCGGCTTTAGCGTAGAAAAAGCTGCGAGCGTTCTCGGAGTTTCCGTTAAAAAAAATGAGTCGATGGCGATCCTGAAGAAGCTGGGAATGGCGATCTTGCCATCTAAAAACGAGCGCTTTGACTTCCTTGTTCAGACGCCGGTTCTCCGCCGCGACTTACAGACGACGGAGGATCTGATTGAAGAAGTGGGGCGCATCTACGGGTATAACAATATACCGTCGCGGCCGCCGCATATTTACCTTAAGCCAGCGGAAACCGATGACATACTGGTGGCCAAAAGGAGAGCTAGGGATTTTCTGCGCAATCTGGGGTTCAGCGAGATCTATTCCTATTCGTTTTTCGATAAGCCATCGTCGGATTGGATCTGGTCCTCTTCGCCGAAAGAGAAAACGTTGCTGGAGATTCAGAACCCGATTGCTAGCGATAAAAAATACTTGCGGGGAGAGCTGACCAGCTACATGCTTGCGGCGCTGCAAGACAACTCTCGGCATTTCGACGAGTTGCCCATTTTCGAGGTCGGAAAAGTCTTTAGCGCAGCCGGAGAGCGTTTTCATCTGGCGATCGGCTTCGGGTCCAAGGATAAGCCGGCCTCAGCCGCATTGAAAGGAGTAGTCAATCAGCTTTTGCTAAGTTTCGGGATAACCGAAATCTTTTTCCGCCCATCTGGGAGCGGCTCGACTTTTATCGAGATTGACCATAACGTCATCGGTCGTGTCAGTGTCGTTGATGGCAAGGATCAACGCGCCATAGCGGAGTTGGATTTGGAAGAAATAAAAAACGCCTCGTCAGAGGAATTTGAGTACCGGGCGCTGCCTAAATATCCATCGATCAGCCGCGATCTTTCTTTGGAATTCGACAACGCAGTTCCCGTGGGGGATATACTGGAGGAGATAAACCGCGCGAAGGTCGAACACCTTTGGGACGTCGACGTCGCGGACTACTACGACCAGCGGCGCTTCACTCTGCGCCTAGTTTTTCAGGCGTGGGATAAAACGTTGCGCGATGAGGAAGCGGAAAGGGAGGCGGCGTCAATTATTAATCAATTAAAGAGAAAGTTCAGCTTCGTCATCCGATGAGGTCACAAGACTCTTTTACTCTTGTCGAGCTTTTGATAACGATAACCCTTATCGGCATTATGGCGGCGACGGTCGTTTTAGTGATAAACCCGGCGCAGCTATTGGCTCAGGGGCGCGACGTCCGCCGGATAGGGGACCTAGGTTCCATTAACCAGGCTGTCGCTTCGTATATCTACCAAGGCCCCGGCGCTACGGGTTTGGGATCGCCGGATGTCGTTTATATCTCGTTGCCCGACCCGACTTTGACCGGCAGCCAGACCTCGACCTGTTCCTCTTTAGGTTTGCCGGCGCTACCGACGGGCTGGACCTACAACTGCGTTTCGCAGCAGAACTTATTCAATACGAACGGCACAGGCTGGATGCCGGTCAACCTCTCGCAAATTCCGGGCGGTTCGCCGATCTCGGCTTTGCCGGTCGATCCGACAAACTCGCCGACTGGTGGAGAATATTATACCTACGCGACTAACGGCACTAATTACGAATTAACGGCTCATTTCGAGTCCAATAAGTACCAGGCGACCGCCGCCTCGGATGGCGGAGTTGATCCGACGACTTACGAAGTAGGGAATAATTTAGCTCTTACGCCATTTCTGCACGGATTAGTTGGGTTTTGGCCACTAAATGAGGGGTCTGGGACGATAGTATATGACCGTAGTGGATGGGGGAATAACGGCACACTTAATTCTCCGGCAACTTATATTTCATCGGGATGTGTATCTAATTATTGTGTAAATAACACAAATGGTGGGAATGTTCCTATTAGTTCTAATGTTGCACCAGCAACAACTAATCAAATTACCGTGTTAGAGTGGTTTGATGACACAACGAGCACCGGCGATTATCGAATAGTTAATAGGGGATGGTGTAGCTCTATGGGTTGGCTTTCGCATTTAACCTTAGGATTTGGTGTAAATAATAGTTCTGGATGTAACGCGCAGTATTGGGCAAGTTATGGTAATTTAAGCCAAAATACTTGGTATTTTTTAGGCGGAACTTTCAACGGCAGTGTTGTTACCTCTTATGTTAATGGCGCTGTAAAAAATAGCACATTAAGCAGCGGGGTTAGTCTCGGGTTAAATACCACTACAGTGTCCTTTATTGATTCAGCTAGGGGAAATCTTAATGACGTATATATTTATAATATTGCCCTCACGCCATCTCAAATTCAAGCTATCTATAACGCCGAGAAGCCGCAATAAAGCGCAAAACCAGAAACGCAAAACTAAAAGCTAAAAGCGCAAAATAACGACAAAGCGAGCGCAAAGCGAAAAACTAAAAGCGAAAAATAACGGCTAAGCGCCGATCGTCAATTACTTTGCCTTTTGCGCTTTAATCTTTGCGTTTCCTAGATCCTAAACAAATCAGAAATAATAAATCACAAATACGAAACACGTCCGTGTTTGTGATTTCTTATTTATAATTTCGAATTTGTTTCAGATTTAGTATTTCGGATTTAGAATTTTCGTTCTTTTGCATTTTGCGCTTTTCGTTTTGCGCTTATTTATCAGTTCTTTTAAATTTTGCGCTTTTATCTTTGCGCTTCTTTTGCGCTATACTTAACTAAAGGTCGAACGAATCAATTATGTTCTCATGCTTAAAGATTGGAACCACGATTTAGTTCACCAGATGTCCGAGATTTCCGACAGCCTGTGGCGGATGAAGGACTATGCCAAATCCGCCAGCGGATGTTCGCACTGCAGCGCCCTTTGGGCCAAGCTGGAGGCCGACTACGAAAGCCACGTAAAACTGCTGAACGAAGAGATTAAGCGCCACGTCGCTGAAAACAGGTTCGACTAACGGGTTTAAAGAAGGGCCGGCCCTTAAAAAAGCAGGCCGGCCTCTTTCCAAGGGGCCGACGCCGCCTCGGTGAGTTGACTTTTCCCGGGCAAAAACTATACTCATAAAACGTTAATCGATTAAAAACCATGGGAAGATCAAGTCATCACAGCGTTTCCAAAGTCGGAAGAAGGCGCAGTCATCTGGCGCTCAAGCCGACCAATCTGTCGGAGTGCCCGAAGTGCAAGTTTCCGATGCTTCCGCACCGAGCTTGCCGGCATTGCGGCTATTATTCGTCTGCGGAAAAATAGAAGTAAAATTAGGATTTAATTCGACTCGTTAACACCAGAACCTATAAAAAATAAAACTCATGGCTTCGCGAGCGCTAGGAAGATCACTGGTTTTGCAGTCTCTCTACGAATGGGATTTTTATGATCGCCACGAGGAGCTTAAGGCGGTAGTCGATCGCAATGTTACCGAGTTCGGACCTGGGTTCGAGGATCGGGATTTTAAATACGTTTACGCCTTGACCGAGGGCGTGCAAGGGAAGTTCGACGAATTAAACAAAATCATCGGCATGGCCGCTCCGGACTGGCCGGTGGAAAAGCTTTCTTTTATCGATCGCAATATTTTGCGCATTGGGCTTTACGAGCTTATTTATGGGAAGACGATGGACGTTCCGCCGCGAGTGGCTATCAACGAAGCGGTTGAGTTAGCTAAAACCTACGGTGGGCAGAATTCCAGCAAGTTTATCAACGGGGTCTTGGGCACTATTTATCGCCAGATCGATCCGAACGCGGACGTGAAGATCTCACCTTTGGCTAGTCCGGAAAACAATATTTCTGAGAAAAAAGATGAATCCCTTGAATGAACTGGAGCAGGAGATCGGTACCGATTTTCATAATAAAGACCTCTTGCAAGAGGCGCTGACCCACCGCTCCTATCTTAACGAAAACCCGGGCTGGCAGTACGACAACAACGAGCGCCTGGAATTTTTAGGCGATGCGGTGCTAGAACTCATTGTTACGGAAGAGCTCTTTAAGCTCCTGCCCGATAAGGAGGAGGGAGAGCTGACCGCTTACCGCGCATCCCTGGTCAACTACAAGATGCTCGGGCGCGTGGCGGAACAAATCGGCTTAGCTAGAAGGCTTTTAGTCTCTAAAGGGGAGGCGAAGGACTTCGGAAAAGCCAAGGGGCATGAGTCGATCATGGCCGATGCCGTCGAGGCGATTATCGGCGCCGTCTATCTGGATGCCGGGTTCGCCGCGGCCAAGCAGTTCATTGCCAGGTTTATTTTCCCGAACATCGAAGAGGTTTTGCGTTCCGGGGGAAAGGATCCGAAGAGCTTAGTCCAGGAGATTGCTCAGGAAAAGTTGAAGCTCACGCCAACATACAAGGTGATCTCTGAAACTGGGCCGGCGCATGAAAGGGTTTTTAAAGTCGGATTATATTTCGGCGAAGAGCTGCAAGCCGAGGGAGAGGGGGGATCGAAGCAGGAGGCGGAAATAAACGCCGCCGAGAAGGCTTTGGCCGGGTTAAGGAGCGACAACCATGTTTCTTAAGCGCCTCGAACTGCAGGGATTCAAGTCCTTCGCCGACAAGATTACTCTGGATCTCGACAGCAACATCATCGCCGTTGTCGGACCTAACGGCTCCGGCAAGTCCAACATCACCGATGCTTTGCGCTGGATCTTAGGAGAGCGCGACGCAAAAAATCTCCGCAGCGGCCGCGCTGAAGACCTGATTTTCGCCGGCACGCAGAATAAGCCGCGGGCCGGCCTGGCGCAGGCTACGCTTTTTTTTGACAACTCCACCGGATTTTTCCCGGTTGATTTCAACGAGGTTTCCGTATCCCGCCGCATCAGCCGAGACGGGACCACGCAGGTTTTTTTAAATAAGTCGGAAGTCAGGTTGAAGGACATTATCGACTTTTTTGCCAAGTCGCGGCTGGGCGCCCGCGGGCTTACCACGGTCAACCAAGGGGAGAGCGACATTTTCATCCGCTCGCTGCCGCTTGAGCGACGAGTAATGATAGAGGAGATCCTCGGGTTGAAGGAGTTTCGCTTGAAGAAAGCCGAAGCCGAACGCCGGCTGAAGAACTCCGAAGACAACCTGGAAAAAGCCGCGGCCCTGATCGAAGAGATCAAGCCGCATCTTAGTTTTTTGCGGCGCCAAGTGACTAGATACCGCAATCGCGAGACGATACTGCAGTCGCTTACAGAGTTGGAAGATCGCTTTTACGGCGGACAAGTCTGGAACATCAATCGCGAACTAGTTGAATTGGAGAAAGAAAGGCAAGCGGTGGAAAAAGAGATTTTGGTGAAGAAGGAGGAGGAGAGGGCCGCGGAAAAGGAGCTGGCTAGAATCAAAGATTCGGAGCCGGCCGCGAACGAAGCCTTGAAATCGATTAAGCTGCGCAAAGACGAGCTGTTAGCTAAGAAAGGCGAGTTGCAGAGGGAGTTGGGCAGAATCGAGGCGAAGTTGGAAATCGGAACGCGCCAAGGCGGGGCTGACGTCGTTAAATTAAAGAAGATGGTGGATGAAGCTAAGCGGCTGGTCGCCGAGGCCTTGCGGGAGGAAGACTTCTCCGAGGTTCGGCGCAAGCTCGAATCGCTAGCCGCGCTTTTTACGGAGACGGAAGAGCGCCGCGAGGTGATCCCCGATGCCGGCGAAGAAAGGCGGCTTATTGCGGAAAAGATTACCGAACTTGAGAAAGGGATGGCTGAACTGGAGAAAGAGGAGGAAAGCTTCAGCTCGGGTATCCGCGAGTTTAACGAAAAGTTCCGCCAGGCGTTCTTGGCGCTTGAGGGAAAGAAAAGGGAAACAGAGGCCTTCATTCAGCGGTTGAACCGTTTGCTTTTGGATAAGGAAAAGCTTGAGTTCCGCCTCCAGGAGATTACGCGAGAGCTATCCGAGGCCGGACGCGGCATAGGCGAGCTAAAGGAAGGCGCCGGAAACCTTCCAGAAGAGGAGCGTGAGGCGGCTAAACGTCAGATTTTGCGTTACCGCCAGGAACTGGCCTCGATTGGTGACATCGACCAGGGGACGATGAAGGAGGCGGAGGAGACGGAGGCTCGGCATGAATTTCTGGTTAGCCAGATTTCCGATCTTGAGAAGTCGATTGCCGACCTGAGGACCCTTATTAAAGAGCTGGACGGACAGATTCACGAGAATTTTTCCGCGGCATTCAAATCGATTGACGAAGAGTTCGATAAGTTTATGAAAATAATGTTCGACGGCGGCAGCGGCCACCTTACCATGGAAAAAGTTGAAGCCGGCTCCGGAGAAAATAATGGCCCTGAGACGGAAAGGGTCCCCGGCGTTGAGGTAGACATCAACCTGCCGAAGAAGCGCATTAAGAATCTCGAGGCGCTTTCCGGCGGGGAGAAGAGCTTGGTTTCCATCGCCGCGCTTTTCGCTCTCATTTCAGTCAGTCCGCCGCCCTTCTTAGTTTTAGACGAGATTGACGCGACTTTGGATGAGCGCAACGCCCGTCGCCTGGGGGAGATGGTCAAGAAGTTTGCGAGAAAGACGCAGTTCATAATCGTCACCCATAACCGCGCGGTTATGGAGGCGGCCGATATCCTCTACGGAGTGACGATGACGCCCGAAGGAGCGTCGCGCATCCTCTCGCTGAAGCTGTCTCCCGAAGGACAAACTCCAGCCGAGCTTTGACAAAGAACCGTTGATTGCTATAATTGAAAAATCATGTTGGCTATCAGACTAAAAATCGTTGGCAAGAAGCACGCCCGCTCTTTCCGCTTGGTTGTGCAAGAAAAGCGCAGCAAGTTGCAGGGGAAGTTTATCGAAGATTTGGGGTGGTACAGTCCCCACACGAACTCTTCGGATATTAACCTTGAAAGGGCCCGGTATTGGATTAACCAGGGCGCCAAGCCGACTTTAACCGCTCAGATGGTTTTACGGAAGTTTAAACCCAAGAAAGAAGCAGTTCCGCAGAAGGGAGCTGCTGAATAACGCTTTACTGAATAAGAGGCCTCAAAGGTCGAAAAAACTCAGAAGAACTCATGGCAGATCAAGCTGACGAGAAGTTCCTTGAATTTATCATTAAGTCTATCGTTGATCATCCCGAAGAGGTCAAGATCGATCGGAAAATAGACGAAATGGGCGTCTTACTGACCCTGAAAGTAAGTCCGCAGGACATGGGGCAGGTTATTGGCCGAGACGGCAGCACCGCGAAAGCGATCCGTTCTTTATTACGAATCGTCGGCATCAAGAACAACGCTCGCGTTACCCTGAAGATCGAGGAACCGGAGGGCGGCCGCAAGCCGTCGGAGAATCGGCGCGAAGAGAATGGTTTCGAGCAGTACGAAGAGGCGACTTCTTAAGAAGCGGCTAAGTGCGCATTGGCGGCCTCGGCTGAATATCTTGCGCAGCCGCGGCCGCTTCTTTATTTAAAATGATAACTTTTGACGTTATAACCATTTTCCCGGATTCAATAAAAGGATATTTGGAAGAGTCGATTATCGGTCGGGCGGAGAAAAAGAAATTGATAAAAATACGGCTCCACGATCTGCGCAGCTTTTCCGAGAGCAAGCACAAGAAGGTTGATGACCGCCCTTACGGCGGCGGCCCCGGAATGGTCTTGATGCTCCAGCCGCTTGTGTCGGCGATGGATCATGTCGCCAAAGTATTGGGGTCTGGCGCCAAAAAAAGCGAAACCGAGGTCGTCGTTTTTGCTGCCGGCGGAAAGCAATTTGACCAGAAGACGGCCGACTTGTGGGCCAGGAGGCGGAAGCACTTGGTTTTCGTCTGCGGCCATTACGAAGGAATCGACGCCCGTCTTGTTCCCATTCTGAAAAAATCCGGATGGAAGGTGAACGAGCTTTCAATCGGTCCGTACGTGCTGACCGGCGGCGAAGTTCCAGCGATGGCGGTCATAGATGCGGTATCGCGCCGTCTGCCGGGAGCGCTCGGGAAAGAGGAGTCGGTCGAAGAGAGGCGCCACGGTGTCGGGGTACCGGTATTCACCCGGCCCGAGGTTTTTGCCCGGAGGGGAAAAAAATACCGGGTGCCCGAGGAGTTGCTTTCCGGCAATCACCGAGCGATTGAGAAGTGGAGGCTTGAACACAAGGCAAAATAAGGATATAATACGCCCGTATGGATCAGATATTAGAAGACGCGGTAGAGAACGCCGCTATAGAAGAAGCTCCTGCCAGGCAGCTGAATGAAGCCGAGGAGGCAAGAATAAAATCTTTGATGGAAATCGGAGCTTTTTATGGATTAAGCAAATCCAGGACCAACCCGAAGATGCGCCCCTATATCATCGCGACCCGCTCGGGGGCCGAGGTTATCGACTTGGAAAAGACTGTGGAGGCGCTGGATAAGGCCGCCGAGGTTCTTAAGGCCAAGGCCAGGAGCGGCGGGACCATTCTCTTCGTCGGCACGACGCCAGCCGCCAAGAACGCTGTAAAGAGCCTGGCGGACGAGTTGCAGATGCCATACGTCACCGAGAGGTGGCTGGGAGGAACTCTGACCAACTTTCGCGTTATTTCGCAGCGCATCTCTCAACTCCGGAAACTTAAGGAGGATCAGGAAGGCGGACGGCTGGAGAAGTACACAAAGAAGGAAAGGTTTGGCATTATGAAGGAACTCGAGAGGTTGGACAAGTTTTTCCACGGCCTCTTCTATCTCGATCGGATGCCGACAGCCGCCTTCATAGTCGATTTAAAGAATAATACGCTGGCGGCCCGCGAGGCGAGAAAAGCCGGCATCGCCGTCATCGCGACCGTAAACACCAACGCCAATCCCGATTTAGCCGACTATGCCGTCCCGGTTAATGACAAGTCGGTGCAGGTGATAGATAATGTAATAGAAGTTATCGGCCGCGCCGTTAAGGAGGGCAGAAAGGAGTTTGAGTCGGCCGCCAAGCAAGAAGAAGTAAAAAACGAACAATAAAAAAATGATCAAAGCTAGCGACGTTCAAAAACTTAGGGAGATGACCAGCGCCGGAGTGATGGACTGCAAAAAAGCGCTGGAGGAGGCCGACGGAGATTTTGATCAAGCGTTGGAGCTGATTAAGGAGAGGGGAGTTATCATCGCCGAAAAAAAGGCCGGCCGCGCCGCAACGACCGGAATCATCGAGTCTTACATTCACAACGACCGAATCGGAGTTATGTTGGAAATACATTGCGAAACCGACTTCGTCGGCCGATCGGAACCGTTCCGCGAACTGGCGCACAACATCACCATGCAGATCGCCGCGATGGATCCGGCTGACGTGCCGGCTCTTCTGGAGCAGCCGTTCATTCGCAACGAAAAAACAACGATCGGCGACTTGGTCAAAGAAACCATCGCCAAGGTTGGGGAGAATATAACCATCGAACGGTTTATTCGCTACGAGCTTTAGTCGGCAATGTACAGCTTTATCGTCAACCTAGTTCTTATCATCGCTTTCGGAGTGATGGTTTATCTTTTAGCTTCGGCATTGCCGAGGGTTAAAGCTAGCGGAGAATCGGGACTAGTTCGCCAGAGGCTTGGCAAAAGCGTGCGTCTGGAAAAAATCGACGAAGCGATTAAGCGATCTTATGACAAGCTGCTCCGCCGTCTGAAAGTTGCGATACTCAAGGCGGACAATATCGTCAGCCGCAAGTTGAATAATAGCGACAATAAGCTATAATTTCCTCGGCTTACGCATTAGTGTTTGCTGGGCAGGTGGCAGAGCGGTCAATTGCACCTGACTGTAAATCAGGCGCCCTAGCGGCTACGGGGGTTCGAATCCCTCCCTGCCCACAGACTTTGCTGAAAGCTGAACCGCCACTATGCGGACGCGGAAAGGCCAGCGTAGCTCAGCCGGCAGAGCAACTGTTTTGTAAACAGTAGGTCGTCGGTTCGATTCCGACCGCTGGCTCCAGATAGCGACAGCCGCGGCGCGGTTTTCAAAAACAAGAAAACAAAGTATAGTGGTCAATGTCGCGCCAGCCGATGTAGCTCAGTAGGCAGAGCGACTCCATGGTAAGGAGTAGGTCGTCGGTTCGATTCCGACCATCGGCTCATTGTCCCGTCGACGAAGTTGTCAAAAGGGCGGACAAAAAATCAAGAAAAACAAAATGGCACAGTCGAAAGCAGCAGAAAATCTCATAAGGCTGAAGTGCTCCGTTTGCGGGGAGATGAACTATTATACCCGTAAGAACAAGAAGCAGGTGGAAAGAAAGCTGGGTTACGTTAAATACTGCTCCAGCTGCCGCAAGCGTACGGCGCACAAGGAAGCTAAATTAAAATAATTTATCGGCCGTTTGACAAAAACGACCGTCTCCTTTAGATTTAACAGGCAATCCGCAGACAGCGGGCAAGGCTCGGCTACCCTGTAGCCAGAAGGTCGATAAGCCCCGCCGAGGAGTAAACCGAAAAGCTGCGGGTTCGCGGTTTTTATTTTTTATGAAGACAAAAGAACAAAAAAAGGAAGCGCTGGAAGAGGGGAAAAAGAAACTGGCCTCATCCGGTTCCGTCATCTTCGCCGACTTTTCCGGAACTAAAGTCGAGGCTATCCGATCGCTTAAAAGGTCGTTGCGGGAGTCGGGAGCCGAGTTTGATGTGATTAAAAAGAGGCTGCTGCGCATCATTTTGCAGGAAAAGGGCATCGACCTCGATCCGACTGAGTTCGAGTCCCAGGTCGGCACCGTATTCGCCACGGATGACATCAGTTCTGTGGCCGGAAAGGTTTACCGTTTTTCCAAAGAATCCGGAAACTTTAAGATTCTCGGAGGGCTGGACACGGTGAAGAATCAGCCGTTCGATGCTGCGACAGTAATGGCGATTGGCCAGCTGCCCCCGCGGGAGGTGCTTCTCGCCCAGGTTTTGGGCACGATGACCGCGCCGCTCAGGATGTTTATGTACATTCTGCAGGAAAAATCAAAGCAGTCGTAAAAGATAGAAAGAACAAACAAAATGGATAAAGATAAATTCATATCGGAGATCGAAAAGATGAGCGTCGTCGAACTGGCTGAATTGGTCAAGGCGATGGAAGAGAAGTTCGGAATCAGTGCCGCCATGCCGGCTGGTGCCGGAGCGGCTGCTGGAGCCGTTGCCGCCGAGGAGAAGACTTCCTTTAACGTTATGCTTCAGGCCGCCGGTGAGCAGAAGATCAATGTCATCAAGGTGGTCCGCGAGGTTACCGGCTTGGGCTTAAAAGAGGCCAAGGATTTGGTTGACGGAGCTCCGAAGGTGATCAAAGAGGGACTGAAGAAGGAGGAGGCAGAGGAACTCAAGCAGAAGCTGGTTGAGGCCGGTGCCACCGTCGAGATTCAGTAAAAGACTTAATTTCACCAAAAAAGCGCCTTTCTCCAAGGCGCTTTTTGGTTTATAATCTACCCCATAGTGATTAGTTGGTAGCAATTAGCGACTAAGGAACGACGACGTTTATCGTACGCTAACCGCTAAACCGCTAGTCACTAATCTTTAACCTCTCGCAGGGCAATTAGCTCAGTGGCAGAGCACTTGTATCACACACAAGGGGTCACTGGTTCAAATCCAGTATTGCCCACCATTCGACTCACTTCGTTCGCTCATGGTATTGAGCCATTTGATTAATGGTTCGAATCTTGTATCGCACACCATCCGATTAAAAAAACGCAAAGCTTAAAGCGCAAAATTAAAAGAACCGACGACTAACGACCCGTCGTTATTTTTCGCTTTTAGCTTTCATCTTTGCGCTTTTAATTTTGCGCTTTCTTTTTCCTAGGTGGGGAAGAACCTTTTTTTGTGCCAATCTGTTGATAACTTACACCTTTCTGCTTACAGGCGTATTTTACCTTTTAAATAAAGGCTTTTTTCGTATAAATCGGCATTTATCTGCATTTTGACTTAAGCGGCTGAGATGGGTAAACTTACATACAAGTGGGGAATTGTGGATAACTATGTGGATAACTGCCCCAAAATAGCCGATTTCTGTGGATAACTAACACCAACCCTAATGTTTATCGGAGAATTCAAACACTCAGTGGACACCAAAGGCCGGGTCGCCGTTCCGGCTAAGTTTCGCAACCAGATTTCCTCGGGGGCCATTATAACCAGGGGATTGGATCACTGTCTGTTCGTTTTTACCGAAACCGATTGGGAATCGCTGGCGCAAAAGATCGTTGCTTTGCCATTGGCCCAGGCTAATTCCAGGGCTTTTGCTAGATTGATGCTTTCCGGAGCCTCGAGCGCCGAGCTCGATTCGCAGGGAAGGATCCTTATTCCAGATTACCTCCGGAAGTACGCCGGTTTAGGCAAAAGTGTGAAGGTCATCGGCGTCTATAACCGGATGGAAGTCTGGGACGAGGCGGCGTGGCAAAAGTACCGCGAAAAGACGGAGAGCGCAGGGGACGAGATTGCCGAAAAGTTAGGAGAGCTAGGAATTTAACCTATGAAAGAAACAGCACACATCCCGGTTTTGCTAGAAGAAACCATTGCCGTCCTCGACCCGAGACCGGGCGAAACCGCTTTCGACGGAACGGTTGGAAGCGGGGGACACGCCTTAGCTATCGCCGAGAAGATGGGAGGGCGGGGGACGCTAATTGCCACCGACTTAGATGAGGCTAACCTGGCTGAGGCTAGGGCCGCGGTAACCGAACGATTCTCGTCGCTGTCCGCGACCTGGGTCCGCGGCAACTACGCTGACGCCAGATCGATTCTGAACAGCGCCGGCGTGGACTTTGTGGATGTCCTGCTCCTCGACCTGGGCTTTTCTTCGGCGCATCTAATTAGCGGCCGAGGATTTAGCTTTGCGAAGCCGGAGGAGGAGCTTGATATGCGCTACGACACTACCAGGGGAGTGACTGCAGCCGACATCGTAAACGGCGTCACCGAATCCGAATTGGCTGAGATCTTCTGGAAGTACGGAGAGGAGGGGTTCTCCCGCCGTATCGCCAAAGCGATCGTCGAGGCCCGCAAGAAGGGAAAGATTTCCCGCGTTGGCGAGCTGACTGAGATCGTTGATGGTTCGCTGCCTGCCTCGGCGCGCCGGAAGATAAATCCGGCGACCAAGATTTTCCAGGCGCTACGCATTGCGGTTAACGGAGAATTGGACAACCTGCAGCGACTCCTGGGCGACTTGCCGGAAGTGGTGGGCGTTAACGGCCGGGCGGCGATTATTTCTTTCCATTCCTTGGAAGACAGGATGGTGAAGAACGCCTTCCGCGACTTGCAGAAATCCGGCGAGGCCGAATTAATCAACAAGAAGCCGGTCGTTCCCAAAAGAAGCGAGGTTTTAAGCAATCCGCGCAGCCGCTCCGCCAAACTGCGGGCGGTGCGGATGACCGGAAAGAGGAATAAAAAGGTCGAATAAGAAACAAGAAAGCAAAGAGAGATGACGGTAATTCAACCAAACAAGGACAGCGGAATCTTAAAGCTGATAATTATCCTCAGCAGCTTGCTGGTCGGTGTTGCTTCGCTCACTATAATTATTTATTCTAAAACAGTCAGTGTCAGTCAGGATATCGCAAGCCTAACGCAATCGGTGCAGAATGCGCAGGTGAAAAACGCTGAGCTGAAAGATCAATTCTACAAAATAACCGATCCGAACAATCTGAAAAATCTGGCTGCGGCGGATGGATTGGTGAGAGAAGTTAATCCACAATGGGCTTTCGTATCACGTTCTTAATCGCAGCTTTCTGCGTTTTATACTCGATTTTAGGTTTTAATCTTTACAACATCCAGCTCCACAAGGGCGGGTATTATAGCGCCAAAGCGGCGTCTCTCGCGAAGTGGTCGATGTCGTCGATTCCTAACCGCGGAAACATTTATCTGACCGATAGCAGCGGCGACGAAATACCGGCGGCCATTAACCGCGATTATCCGCAGATTTATGCGGTGCCGAAGGATATCGTTAGCCCGACCACGACCGTCGCCGAGTTGGATAATTTTCTGGGCAGCACCAACCTTCCCGGAAATTTGCTGCAAATTTTAAGCAATAAAAACTCTCTTTATTCTATTTTAATAAAACGGGCGACTTCGGCCCAGGCCGACTCGGTCGACAACGCCAAGATAATGGGCGTCTATGTCAACGAAATAGTGGGACGGTATTATCCGCTGGGCACCTTGGCTTCCCAGGTTGTCGGTTATGTTTCCCAGAGTACTCCGCCGGTGGGAATGTATGGGGCGGAAAAATACTACAACGCGACCCTGACCGGAACGCCAGGAGAGGTGGCCAACGGCGTGGCTACCTCGGCCGTCGACGGCAAGGATATCCATCTGACAATAGACCGTAACATTCAGGCCCAGGCCGAGTATCTCTTGAACGAAGCGATAACCCAGCACAAGGCGGCCGGCGGAACTTTCATCGTGGAAAACCCGCAGACGGGGGCCATCCTCGCCCTGGCCAACCTGCCCGACTTCAACCCCAACAGTTACGGACAGTATCCGCTCAACTCTTTCATCGATCCGGCCGTGCAAAGCATTTTCGAACCCGGCTCGATTATGAAGCCGGTAACGATGTCTTCGGCGTTGGACGCCGGAGTGATACAAACCAGCACCGAGTATTACGACAGCGGACGGCTGGTGCTGAACGGACACACGATTTTTGACTGGGACAAGAAGGCGCACGGGTGGACGAACATGACGACGGTCATCGCCGACTCGTTGAATATCGGAGCCGCATTCGTGGAAAATAGGCTGGGCAACCAGAACTTCCTTAATTATCTTTACAAATTCGGTTTCAACGTGAAGACCGGAATTGATCTTCCCGGCGAGGTTGTCGGCAGCCTGCGCCAGCTCACCAGGACGCACACCGAACCGATCGATTGGGCCGCGGCCAGCTTCGGCCAAGGCGTCTCCGCAACGCCTATGCGCATGGTCGAGGCGATCTCGACCATCGCCAACCACGGCGTGATGATGCAGCCGTACGTAGACGGCGATCAGTCTCCGAAGGTCGTCCGCCGCGTTGTTTCCGCCACCGCCGCCGACGAGACGGTGACGATGATGGAACACGATGTGATGCACGGAAAGCTGGCGGAGATACCCGGGTACAACGTAGCCGGCAAAAGCGGAACGGCACAGGTCCCGAATTTGAAGACCGGCGGATACACCAACCAGGTCATCGACAGCTACATCGGTTTCGCGCCGGCCCATAATCCTAAATTCGTCGCCTTGATCGTGCTTTACGAACCGGCCGGAGCTCCGCTTTCCGGAATCGTCGTGCCTTACTGGCAGCAGTTGGCGAGCTTCATTCTTAACTACTACAACGTTCCGCCGGACAACTATCCAATCAATAGTTCGTCGACCATAGCTCCTTAAAAAATGAGAAACTGGGCTTTGCAAAAACTACAAAAACTGCTGAAGCGCCTGGCGAAGGCGCTGGTTAGAAAATACCATCCGCTGGTTGTAGGAATCACCGGCAGCGTCGGCAAGACTTCGACTAAGCTGGCAGCGGCTGCTGTCTTAAACTCCAAGTACAAGACGAGGATGCCAGCCGGCAATCTTAATAACGAGCTGGGCCTGCCGCTCGCGATCATCGGCGACTATAGCTCTTCGGGTGGGGCGTTTTTCTGGCTGAAGGTTGTTGGCCGCGCTGCTATTTGGCTGATTTTCCGCCTTCCTTATCCCGAAGCGATAGTTTTGGAGTACGGGGCCGACCGCCCTGGGGATATCGGTTATCTTTTGGAGATTGTCCGTCCGGAGGTGGCTGTGGTAACCGCGGTCGGCGCTGTCCCGGTCCATATCGAGTTTTACAACGGTGTCGAAGAGGTGGCTATGGAAAAATCGCGCCTGGTGCGCAGCTTGAACGGCAACGGATTCGCTGTTTTGAACTATGACGATCCGTATGTTTTCGAGATGAAAGAGAAAACCAAGTCAAAAATAATAACCTTTGGCTTCAAGGAGGGGGCGACGGTGCGGATCTCGGGATTTGAAAATAAGAGCGAGGATGGTCGGCCGACTGGCATAGTTTTCAAGCTGGAGTATGGAGGAGGTTTTGTGCCGGTGCGTATCGATGGAGTTCTGGGAAAGTCGCACGCGTACGCCGCGGCCGCCGCGGCGGCGGTCGGAATATCCCAGGGCTTGAATCTGGTCCAAATCTCGGAAGCGCTGGCCCGCTATCCCGGCGAGCGCGGACGCGCGAGGATACTGCCAGGCATAAAAGATTCGTACATAATCGATGATACTTACAATGCCTCTCCGCTTTCGACCTGGTCGGCGCTGGAGATACTAAAAGAGATTTCCGCTCCGCGGAAGATTACCGTTTTGGGAGATATGTCGGAGCTTGGAAAATATACGGCTTCCGCTCACGAGGACACTGGAGCGGTCGCGGCAGAAACCGTAAATATCCTGGTGACGGTCGGGGCCAAAGCAAAGTTCATCGCTAAAGGAGCGATTGAAAAGGGATTGCCGGAGGAGGCGGTTTGGAGTTTCGACACCGCCGATGAAGCGAAAAAGAAGGTGCAGGACCTTATAAGGCCTAAAGACCTGGTTTTGGTAAAGGGATCGCAGTCCGCGCGGATGGAGAAAATCGTTCTGGAGATAATGGCCGAGCCGGAAAAAGCCTCGAAACTCCTGGTCAGGCAGTACGGGCACTGGCTGCGGGGATAGATAAACTGAACAGAAACTCTGGCGTTTTTTAATTCATCTGGTATAATGCGGGAGCTTCAGCCGTTATCGTCTAGCCTGGTCTAGGACACATGGTTCTCAGCCATGGAACCCGGGTTCGAATCCCGGTAACGGTACTATTAAATAAAAAAATGTGGCATGACAGAAAATTGGTCGGTGCGGCGGCTCTTAGCCTGCTTTTGACTTTTATCGCTATCGGTTGGCCGTTATCCGCCTTGCGCGACCAAAGCGGACCTTTCGTTATAAGGTATGACACTCTAAGCGGTTTGGCGGTGGCCGGCGGCTGGGAATCCTTGTCTTTTATTTTCATCACCGGCCTAGCGATCGTCGCCGGCGGCTGGTTTTTGGCGTCCACTCTCTACCGTTCGGCCAGGTTCCTCTCTTATCTTCTGATCGCCGGCGCCTTAGCCTCGTCAGTCTTCTTTCTGGCTTTTTCCATAATGCTCGTGCGGCTCAATTAGCTTGATTGACGGCAAGCGGGCGAGCCGCTATACTGTCCTTGTTATGTTCGCGATTATTGAGACGGGCGGAAAGCAGTATAAAGCCGAGCCCGGAACAAAGATTAAGGTGGAGAAGCTGGCTGGAGCGGCCGGCGACAAGGTATCTTTTGACAAGGTGCTTCTTTTCTCCGACGGCGGAGAGGTAAAGATCGGGATGCCTTATTTAAAAGCGAAGGCCGAGGCGGTCATTCTGCGCCAAGGACGAACGCGCAAAGAGGTGGTTTTCCATTATCACTCCAAGACTAGGAAGCGGACCAAAAATACCCACCGCCAGCACTTCACCGAAGTGCAGATCGAGAAGATATCGGCTTAAGAGCGCAAAACTAAAAGCGCAAAAGTTAAAGTAGGGATTAGGGACTGGGGACTGGGGTTTAGTCCGCCATCCATCATTCGCAGTCCCTAACCCCTAACCCCTAGTCCCTAGTCGATATTTTTCGCTTTTAGCTTTTAGTTTTGCGCTTTTATCTCTGCGCTTTTTCGCTCTTTGAGTTTTTTCTCCTCGGGAGTATCGTAAGAATTACATGGACTATCGAGGTAAGAAAATCGTAATCATGGGTTTGGGAGGGTACCGTGACGGCAGCGGCATCATGGCCGCGCTTTACTTTTCCAAAGCCGGAGCGCGAGAGGTTTTAGTTACCGATCTGAAACCGGCTGCCGAGCTTAAAGCGCAACTGAAGCGCCTGAAGGGACGCAGGAATGTGAAGCTGGTCTTGGGGCGGCACAGGTTTAGCGATTTTCGATCCGCTGACGTCGTCTTTCAGAATCCCAGCGTGCCAGACACCTCTTCTTATCTGACTGAGGCGCGGAAGAGGAGAATTCCGATTATCAACGACTGGAATATTTTTTTGGAAAATGAGAACAATTTCCTTATCGGCATTACTGGCACCAGGGGTAAGAGCACTACTTCGGCCTTGATTAGCGAGATCTTTCGCGCTGCCGGGAAAAACGCGGTTCTTTGCGGCAATATCGGCGTTTCGCCTTTAAAATATCTTGGCAAGCTGAAGAAGGAGGACGTGGTTGTCGCCGAGCTTTCCAGCTGGCTGCTGCGTGGCTTCAGAACGGCGAAAAAAAGTCCGCAGATCGCGGTTTTAACCAACCTGCTGGTTGATCACCAGGATAAATATCCCGGCTTGGAGGCTTACTATCGGGACAAGGAAAATATATTCCTTTTCCAAAATGCCGGCGACTTCTTAGTGGCGAACCGCGGCAATGCCGAGGTGCGGAAGAGGGTAGAAAAGGCGCCCGCCCGCTTAATTTGGTTTTCGCTGCGGCCGATTGGAAAGCTGGACGGCGCATACCTGAAAGAAGGGAAGTTGTATTTTCAGTTCAGAGGAAAGCGCGAACTTATTACTCCGGCTAGCGCTCTGCGGATAAAGGGGGAGTCTAACTTGGAGAACGCTTTGGCGGCAGTGGCCGCCGCCAAAGCTTATGGACTGCCGACCGGGGCTGTGAGGAAGGCGCTGCGGCAGTTTACTGGTCTCTCCGGCCGACTGGAATTCCTTGGTAAGAGTGACGGCGTTGAATTTTACAATGACACGACCGCAACCACGCCGGATGCGGCAATTGCGGCCTTAAGCGCCTTTTCCGACAAAAGCGGACGGATAATACTTTTGGCCGGAGGATACGACAAGCGCCTGGAGTTTTCGAAGATGGCTGCGCTGGTAAAAAAATGCGCGAAGGAAACGATTCTTCTCCGCGGATCGGCTACCGATAAAATAAAGAGGGAGTTGAAAAAAAGGAACGCTCCTTTCGCGGAGGTTGCTTCCATGAAGGAAGCCGTGGCGGAAGCGGCAAGGATCGCGAAAAGAGGGGACTTGGTTCTTCTCTCGCCTGGGGCGGCCAGTTTCGGCATGTTTAAGAACGAGTACGATCGCGGCAGCCAGTTCAATAAAGAAGTCGGAAAAATATTAAGGAAGAATATCAAGAAAAATGGAGATTGATTTCAAGAAGATAAAGAAGGCGCATTTCATCGGAATCGGCGGCATCGGGATCTCGGCCATCGCACGGATGATGCTGAAAAACGGGGTAGAGGTCAGCGGCTCGGACCGCGCGTCCTCGCCTATAACCGAGGAGTTGAAAAAGATCGGAGCGAAAATCCATATCGGCCAGAAGGCATCCCAGGTCCCATCCGACGCCGACTTGGTCGTTTATACCATTGCTATTCCCGAGGACAATCCGGAGTTAAAGAGGGCTAGAGAGCTGGGGATTCCTCTCCTCACTTATCCGCAGGCCTTGGGCGCTGTTTCGAAGAAGCGCTTTACTATTGCCGTTTCCGGCACGCACGGCAAGACTACCACTACGGCGATGATCGGCAAGATCTTCGGGGATGCCAAAAAGGATCCGACGGTCGTTGTCGGCAGCCTTTTAAAGGATGCAAAGAGCAATCTAATCGCCGGGCGCGGAAAATATTTCATCGCTGAAGCTTGCGAATATCGCCGCTCCTTCCTTAACCTGGAGCCGAAAATAATCGTCATCACCAACATCGACAACGATCATCTGGACTATTACAAGGATTTGAAGGATATCCAAAAGGCGTTCAGCGAGTTCGTTTCCAAACTTGGGAAAAACGACTATCTGGTCACTGATGCAAATAATCCGAAAATAAAGCCGGTCGTAAGAAAAGCCGCATGCCGAGTTGTCGATTACGAAAAAGAAAATCTTGCCGGTTTGAAACTGCTGGTACCGGGAAAGCACAATCTGGAAAACGCCAAGGCGGCGCTTGCGGTGGCGAAGATAGCCGGCATCGGCAAGCGGACAGCCTTGAAATCGCTTTCATCCTTTTCCGGAACTTGGAGAAGATTCGAATACAAGGGCGTAGCCAGAAACGGCGCGGCGGTCTATGACGATTACGGTCATCATCCGACCGAGATTAAAGCTACTCTTCTCGCCGCCAGGGAGCTTATAAAAGAGAGGAAGAATGGTCCGCGGAAATTGACGGCGGTCTTTCATCCACACCTCTACAGCCGGACCAGGCTGCTTTTTGAGGATTTCGTTAAAAGTTTCGATCTCGCCGATCGCGTCCTAATCCTGCCGATCTATGCCGCACGGGAAAAAGAAGATAAATCGATAAGCTCGAGAAAGCTCGCGGCGGCGATAAGTAAGAGAGGAGTGTCCGCCAAAGCCGTTGGTTCGTTCGAGGAGGTGGAAAAAGTTCTCTTAAAAGAGACTGGTCCGCAGGATATGATTCTCACCATCGGCGCCGGAGACGTCTATAAAGTGGGAGAGGCGATAATAGCGCAAAACTAAAAGCGCAAAGCGCAAAAGAATTGACGACTTGACGACCTGTCGTTGTTTTTCGCTTTTAGTTTTTAGTTTTGCACTTTAAAGAAAGCTCCCGCATCCGAGTGGATGGGGAGCGCGAAACAAGGAACAGCGTGTATCAGGTGCGATAACAATTATGGTTGGGTCGGCGCTTTATGCACCGCTCAGGCTGCCTTTTGGCGGCAGCGTTCTGGTCGGTTCGACCCACACCATCCGGACCGACTGGTGTTGATATCCCTGGTGTTCCCTCCACCGATCCAGGGTCCGCGCCGCTGCGAGCAGCGAGTCTTGGCTGGATGACGGATCGGAAATCGTCAGAGTCTTCCGTGGCAGCGATTTGCCGCGTCCCGAAGCTTCTAGGATCCACACTCAATATTCAGGCCTCCAACAGTGCAAATTTCTAGCGCTTTGCTAGATGAGGATAATAATTTATTAACAGGCGGAGATTGTCAATACCCCTCCCGGCTTTATAATTAAAAAAGAATGCAAGCAGTGATTTTGGCGGCCGGAGAGGGCCGCCGTCTTAGACCGCTAACTTCCGACCGCCCCAAACCGATGGTCGAGGTGGGAGGGAAACCGATATTGGAATACACGCTGGAAATATTGCCGCCGGAAATAGACGAGGTGGTGCTGGTCGTGGGGTACCTCCATGAAAGGATAAGGGAAAAATTCCAATCCTCGTTTAAGGAGCGGCGGATACGGTATGCTTACCAGCCGGAGCCGAAAGGCACGAGCGACGCGTTGTACCGAGCTAGAAGATTCTTGAATAAAGAAAGTTTTATGCTTCTGTATGCCGACGACCTTTACCACCCCGATGATCTGCGGGAATGCGTTTCCGATTCTCCGGTCGTCTTGGTCAAAGAGACCGAGCATCCGGAAAAGTTCGGGGTCTGCCTGGTGAATGAAGAAGGCATTCTTCTGGATATCTTGGAGAAAACGGAGAACCCTCCCAGCAACCTCGTTAATATAGGCGTTTACACCCTGAACGAAGGGATATTTTCCGTGCCCCAGTTCTTTCTGCCGAATGGAGAGGCTAATTTAGCCGCTCAGATCGGCGCCTGGGCAAAGATAGAGGCGATTAGGACGGTAAAAGCCAGGTTTTGGCATCCGATCGGCTACCCGGAAGACCTGCTTGGGGCGGAAAAGTATGTTAGCCTGCCGCTGAGCGAAAGAATAAACTAATCCCAGCCGCAAAAAAAGCGTAAAACTAAAAGCGCAAAATTTAAAAGAACCGCAACGAACGGCTAATCGGTGTTTTTCGCTTTTCGCTTTTCGTTTTGCGCTTCTTTGCGCTTTTCGTTTTGCGTTTTATACTTATTTCGGACGGCAGTGAGAGCACTCACTCATTTTAACTTTGGAGGTCACCCCTGCCGTCCACTTCTATTCTTCTGTTTTAATGGAAATACGCCACGGCGTAGAACTGAAAAAGTTGAGCAATTTCAAGATCGGCGGATCCGCCGATAATTTTTTGGCAGCATCCAGTGCTTCGGAACTGGCCGAAGGGCTGAAAGAATGGAGGCGGAGCGAGCGCTGGTGGAGTAGGAAAGGAGATATTTTTATTCTGGGCGGCGGGACGAACATTCTTTGGAGCGACCGCGGATTCCGCGGCTTGGTTGTTAAGCCGGAAATCGCGGTTCTGGAACGCGATGGCAATCTGGTGCGGGCCGGCGCCGGGGTTAGCATGGAAAATCTTTTGCGTTTTGCGGCCGAGGGAGAATTGAACGGCTTGGAGTGGGCCGGCGGCCTTCCGGGAACGGTCGGCGGGGCGGTTTTCGGCAATGCCGGCGCTTTCGGCGGAGAGACTAAAGACTCGCTGCGCGAGGTTTTGAGCGTTGATTTACAGACGTTCGTCACGCACCGAAGGAGCGCGGAGGAGTGCGAGTTCTCTTATCGCAATAGTATTTTTCGCCGCCGCCGCGGCGAGGAGATGATTCTGGAAGCGGTTTTCGAGTTAAACCCGGGGGATAAGGCGGATATATACCGCGGCATGGAGGAGAAAATAAGATACCGGGAGGAGCGCCAGCCGCTGGAGCATCCGAATGCCGGAAGTATTTTTAAAAACGTTCCGGCAGATGACTTTTCTCCGGAAATCATCGAACGATACCGGTTGAACATCAAAACAGATCCCTTTCCGGTCATCCCGACCGCCAGGCTGATCTCCGAAGCCGGGTTGCGGGGCTTGTCGCTGGGAGGCGCGATGGTTTCTCCGAAGCATCCCAACTTCATCGTGAATGTCTTAGACGCTACTTCCGCCGACGTCACTGGCTTGATTGGAGTTGTGAAGGCTTCGGTGCGCGAGCGCTTCGGCGTAGAACTGGAGGAAGAGGTGCTGAATCTCCATCGGTAAGACGTCGGCAGGCGATATATTATCGAGGCCTATTTATCGCTGCGTGCTTGTGACAGTTATCCACAGTTTTTAAAAAAATTAATTGTTCTAAAATTAAATCAGTAAATTGGTTAAAAAGGTCAATGTGGTTGATAGTCGGCAATCGTACGTTGGCTGCAAAAAAAATAAAAAACAAATGGCTGCTAAGAAGAAGGCGAAGGCCGCTGCTAAGAAGAAGAAGAAATAGCTTCTAGCTCCAACACCCCCGTCCGTCCGGATGGGGGTGTTTTTTTGCGTGGAAAACCCGCTCTTTTTGGTTGTTTTTTACCTCCAAAAGAGGTAATATGGCGGCATATGACCATAGATATCAGGGCGGACGAGCTGGAGATGACGCCGTCCCTAAAAGAGTATATCGAGATGCGCTTAGGCGACGCGGATAAGTTTTTGGGGAAATTTGCCGAGGGAGAGGATATCCACCTGCAAGTCGAGGTAGCGCGGACGACTCACCACCATCATAAGGGCGAAGTTTTCTACGCCGAAGCCAATCTTCGCTTCTTGGGAAATAACATACGAGCGGAGGCCGACGGCGAAGATATGCGCGCGACGATCGACGAGGTAAAGAACAAACTTCGCGAAGAGGCCCGGAAGTTTAAAGAGATAAAAGAAGAAGAGTAAAAATGGCGGGACTTTTCGGATTTTTAGGCAAGGATGCCGCCAAGCCGCCGAGGGAAATCTCTCTGATCAATGAAAGAGAAGAGCGTCTGAAGGGCTTGTCGGATGAGGAAATAAAGGCGGAGAGCTTGCAGCTAAGGAAGGAAATCAGTGAAGGCAAGGCGCTCGATCAGGCCGTGACGGAGGCTTTCGCTTTGGCGCGCGAAGCCGCCCGACGGACTCTCGGCCAAAGGCACTTCGACGTGCAGCTGTGGGGAGGCTTGGTTATGCATAGCGGCGGCATCGCCGAGATGATGACCGGCGAAGGCAAGACTCTGGCCGCGACGCCGGCGGTTTATTTAAACGCGCTCGCCGGCAAAGGCGTGCATGTAGTTACGGTCAACGACTACCTGGTTCAGCGCGATACGGTCTGGATGGGACAGCTTTACGATTTCCTCGGTTTGAAAGTGGCCTGCTTGGTTCATGAGATGGCCTATGTCTACGACCCGACCTGGCGCATACCGGCGGATGAAGGCAAGCTGATCGATAAGGAAAGAGATACTACGGGTAGCTTCCTGGTGCAGAAGGAGTACCTGCGTCCGGTCAGCCGGCGCGAAGCGTATCTGGCAGACATTACTTACGGCACTAACAGCGAGTTCGGCTTCGATTATCTCCGCGACAATTTGGCTGCGAGCTTGGAGCAGCAGGTCCAGCGCGGCCACAATTTCGCGGTCATCGACGAGATCGACTCCATTTTAATAGACGAGGCGCGGACGCCTCTGATTATCTCCGCCCCGGACTCGGAATCTTCCGAGCTTTACCGCATTTTCGCCCGCGCCGTAGAGCGGTTGGAAAAAGACGATGATTACGTCGTCGACGAAAAAATGAAATCAGTCGAGATAACCGAGTCGGGCATAGACAAAGTGGAGAAAGCGACGGGGATCAAGAATATTTTCGGCGTGGAGAACCTGCGCTTGGTCCGCTACCTCGAGTCGAGCTTGAAGGCCAAGGCGCTTTTTATTAAGGATCGCGATTATGTGGTTAAGGACGGCGAGGTGATTATCGTCGACCAGTTTACCGGCCGCTTGATGCTCGGCCGGAGATATTCGGCCGGGCTGCACCAGGCCATCGAGGCCAAAGAGGGCGTATTAGTCCAGCAAGAAAGCCGCACTTACGCTCAGATCACCATCCAGAACTATTTCCGCCTTTACGATAAGCTGGCCGGAATGACCGGAACCGCCCAGACGTCGGCCGAGGAGTTTCATAAGGTTTACGGCCTGGAGGTGGTGAGCATCCCTTCCAACCGGCCGCTAGTGCGCAAGGACGAGTCGGATGTCGTCTTTAAGAACTTAAAGGGAAAGTACCGTGCTATCGCCAAGGAAGTGCGGCGACTGCGCGAAGAAGGAAGACCGGTCCTGATCGGCACGACCTCGATCGAGAAGAACGAGATGCTGGCCGGAGTGCTGCAAGAAGAAGGCGTTCCTTTCGAAATATTGAATGCCAAAAACCACGAACGCGAAGGACAGATCATCGCCCAGGCCGGCCGGCCGGGGGCGGTTACTTTAGCGACCAATATGGCGGGAAGAGGCGTTGACATCATCTTGGGCGGCAATCCGCCGGACAAGGAGATGGCGAAAAAGGTCCGCGAGCTGGGAGGCTTGCACATCATCGGCACGGAGAGGCACGAGGCGCGGCGCATCGACAACCAGCTGCGCGGACGCGCTGGCCGGCAGGGCGACCCCGGCTCCTCGCAGTTCTTCCTTTCGCTGGAAGACGATTTGCTGCGCATTTTCGGGGGGGACAGGCTGAAGCTAATGATGGAACGAATGGACGTTCCCGACGAAATGCCGATCCAGTCTTCCTTGGTTTCCAGGGCGATCGTCCAGGCGCAATCGAAAATCGAAGGATTGAACTTCGATGCCCGCAAATACCTGTTGGAGTACGACGATATTTTGAACAAGCAGCGCTTAGGGTTTTACTCCGACCGGCAGAATCTTTTGACATCGCTGAATAAAGACGAGGTTAAGTCTTTTTTGAAAGAGGCGGTTTTACGCCACCTCGACGCCTTGGCGGCCGCGCCCATCGCGTGGGAGGAGGTTTTAAAGATGGCGAAAGACGCTGGCTTTGCGGGCGACGAGACGCCGGAAGGCGATTTCCAGGCGATCAAAAACGAGGCGGAGAAAAAGATAGAAGCCGTAGCGGAAGTCGGCTTCGTGAACGTCCAGCTATTGGGGATTCTGGACTATCTCTGGATGAACCACCTCGAGGACATCGAGGCCTTGACCGAATCGGTGAAAATACGGGCTTACGGCCAGAGGGACCCCTTGGTAGAGTATCGCAGAGAGAGCCGCGTGCTTTTTGACAATATGAAGCGCAACTTCGACGCCTGGATTTTCAGCAATATTATGAAGATCATCTCCGCGCCCGTAGTGACTATGGATCAGCGGCCGCAGAATAACACCAATAAGGATCCGAAGTTCGCTAATGTCGGGAGGAACGACCCATGCCCATGCGGATCGGGCAAGAAGTTCAAACACTGTCACGGAGCATGACCGTGTTGGCAGCGCCGGGAAAATAATGGCGGTAATTAAAAAGAAGATCTGGCCGGAATATTTCGACGCTGTGAATTCCGGAAAAAAGAAGTTCGAGCTGCGGCTCAATGACTTCGAAATTAAGGAGGGGGATACGCTCTTGCTTGAAGAGTGGGATCCGAAGATCGGCCAATATACCGGAAGGAGCGTGGAGAGGAAAGTCTCTTGCGTCGATAAGTTTAAAATAAACAAGCTCTTCTGGCCCCAAGAGCAGATCATGGAAAAAGGAATACAGATTATTTCTTTGGAATAATGAGTGAAACAGGATCGATCGATGAAAATAACCGCTCTCGTTAAGCCCAACTCGAAAAAAGAGAGTGTCGAGAAGTTGGCCGACGGCAGCTTTAGGATAAGCGTTAAGGAACCGGCTCTTGAGGGAAAAGCGAATTTTGCGGCGGCAAGAGCTATAGCTGAACACTTTGGTGTTGCGCGCTCCCATGTAAAAATCGTCTCCGGCCTCTCGTCGCGAAGGAAGGTTTTTGATATAGTGATTTAGTCCGATAATTTATAAACTTAATAAATGCCAGAAGAGTATATTTCGTATGAGGACTTCGCCAAAGTCGACGTGCGCGTCGGCCGGGTGATTAACGTCGAGGAGTTCCCGGAAGCGCACAAACCGGCCTATAAGTTGACGATCGATTTCGGCCCGCTGGGCATCAAAAAATCCTCGGCCCGGGTGACCGCCAATTACTCCAAAAATGACCTGCTGGGCAGGCAGATT
>JAJZPD010000032.1 GCA_021811305.1 bacterium | reverse complement strand
ACCGCGATGGATATCGACCCGAAGGATCACATCCGCGCGCTGGCCGCTTTCCAGAAGTGGACCGACTCTTCGATTTCCAAGACGATAAACTTCCCGGCCGACGCCACGGTCGACCAGATGAAGGAGGGATATCTTTTAGCTTACCAGCTAGGTTGCAAGGGCTCGACTGTCTTCCGCGACAGTTCTATCCAGAACCAGGTGCTCGTTGCCGGAACAAAAACCAAGGAAGAGAAGCCGGCCAAGGGAGGGGAGGAAGAGTTGAAACAAATCGAGGACGTTAAAGCCGAAGGACCGGTCATCTACCAGACGCCGGGCGCGGATTTGCAGGCGACGGTGATAAACGGCATAAGTGAGAGCGAGATCACCCACGATATCAAGTTCTGCCCGAAGTGCCAGACCGAGCTCATCAACAAAGAAGGATGTAAAACCTGTCCGAACTGCGGCTGGGGGCTGTGTTTATAAGCGCAAAGCGAAAAGCGCAAAAAGAAGCGCAAAACTTAAAGCGAAAAGCGCAAAACAACTGCTAGCCACTAGCCAAATTTTAAGCACTAAATTCTAAATCCTAAACAAATCACAAACTACAAATCACAAATTCGAAACACGGACGGGTTTGGAATTTGAAGTTTGGCATTTAGATTTTGTTTAGAATTTCGATATTCGGATTTAGGATTTTCGGTGTTTTGTGCTTTTAGCTTTTTACCCTATACTTTTTAAAATGATCGTAGTTTTTACCGGCAACGGAAAGGGAAAAACGACGGCGGCCTTGGGCCAAGCTTTGCGGGCTATTGGCGATGGCAAGCGGGCGGTGATGTACCAGTTCATCAAGGGGCCGTGGATCTCTGGAGAAGACAAGGTCGCGCCGGCTTTCGGCGAATGGTTCAAGATTATTAAAGGCGGCAAGGGCTTCGTCGGCATCCTAGGCGACAAACTGCCTTTCGAGGAGCACCAAGAAGCGGCACAGAACACCTGGAAAGGCGTGATGGATTCGGCGCGCTCGCTGCGCTACTACCTGATTATCGCCGACGAGTTCAATGTGGCGCTGAAATTGGGGCTCATCTCCAAAGAGGAGGTGTTGAAGGATTTAGCCGAGGTTAAAGAACTGCAGAAAGTTAAAAAATTCCATCTTCTTCTTACCGGACGTGATGCCGATCCGGACATTATTGAATTAGCCGACCTGGTTACCGAGATGCGCGAGGTTAAGCACCCGTACCAGGAAGGTAAGCATGCGGAGGAGGGACTAGAGTTTTAAGAGAGCAAAACAAAAAACGCAGAAATAAGCGCAAAACTAAAAGCTAAAAGCGAAAAACAGTAACCAGCCGACAGCCATCGGTTCTTCTAAATTTTTCGCTTTTCTCTTTGCGCTTATTCTCTCTTGACAGCCGCGCTATAATGAAAACATGGATACACACATGGAGGGCGCGGAGCAGGAAAATGTTCACGCACATCATCACAATCATCACCGGATGATGGCCGAGGACTTCAAGCGACGATTCTTCGTTTCCCTGATCTTATCCTTGCCGGTAGTCTTGTTGGCGCCGGTCGTGCAGGAAGCTTTGAGATTTTCTTTCCAGCCGAGCTACGCTTCCTATATTTCTTTTGCGCTTTCTTCGTTAATCGTCGGCTATGGCGGCTGGCCGTTTTTTACCGGTGCCTTCTCCGAATTAAAGTCGCGGAATTACGGGATGATGACCTTGGTCGCGGTGGCGGTTGCGGCCGGTTATCTATTTTCAGTCGGCAGCACTTTTTTGTTTTTCGGCCCCGACTTTTATTGGGAAGTCTCCACCTTGGTAGTAATTTTGCTCTTCGGCCATTGGCTGGAGATGAAGGCGGTGAGCGGAACGAGCAGTGTCCTTGGCGAACTACTAAGTTTAACTCCTCCAAAAGCGCATCTTGTATCCGGTTCTTCAGTGATCGACGTCGATAGTTTTAACCTGCACAAAGGAGACAGGATAATGGTGCGCCCGGGCGAAAAAATACCCGCCGACGGAGCAGTCGTCGGAGGTTCTTCGTCAGTCAGCGAAGCTCTTTTAACCGGCGAATCAAAGCCAGTTAAAAAAGATGTCGGCGCCGAAGTGATTGGCGGTAGCGTCAACTATGATGGTTCGCTGACGATCAAGGTTAACCGCGCCGGCGGCGAAACTTTTTTGGCTCAGGTCGCCGCTTTAGTCGAACAGGCGCAGAACTCGCGTCCGAAAATAGAAAGATTAGCGGATCGTGCCGCAAACTACCTGACCATTGCCGCTTTAGGCGGAGGGGTTTTGACTTTTATATTTTGGAATCTTATTTCTCCGCATGGGACGCTGTTTGCTCTTACTCTAGCGATAACGGTCGTCGTTATCGCTTGTCCGCACGCTTTGGGTTTGGCCATTCCCACGGTTACCACGATCGCTACTTCGCTGGCGGCGAAAAACGGAGTGGTGGTAAAAGACGGACAGGCCGTCGAAAAGTTGGACAAGCTGTCCTATCTGGTTTTCGACAAGACCGGAACGCTCACCAGCGGTGAGTTTACGGTAACGGATATCGTGCCGAGCAGAACGACGAGCGAGGGAGAAGTGCTGCGCGCCGCCGCGTCGATCGAGGTCAACTCGATGCACTTCATCGCCATGGCTATCGTCAGAGCGGCGAGCAACAGGGGCATGAGCTTCGGCCCGGCCAATAACTACCAATCAATTTCCGGCAAAGGCGGAAGCGGAGAGGTCTTAGGTCAAATCATTTTCGTCGGCAGCGAGGAATATATGAAGGACGTCGGCTTGGACGTGGCGGCTTGGAAGGAGGCGGCCAATAGTCTGGCAGCGCAGGGCAAGAGCCTGGCTTGGGTGGCGAATAAGAAAGAAATCTTGGGTATTCTGGCTATGGCTGACGAGCCGCGGCCCGAGGCGAAAGAGGTGATCTCGGCCATTAAGCGGATGGGCGTTAAAGCGGCGATGATTACCGGGGACAACGAGGAGGCGGCAGCGCGCGCGGCATCCGCGCTCGGCATCGATCTCTATTTCGCCGGGGTCCTGCCGGAAAACAAGATGTCCATCGTCAAGCAGCTGCAGGATAAAGGAAACCTGGTGGCGATGGTCGGAGACGGCGTGAACGACGCCCCAAGCCTAAAACAGGCAGACGTCGGCATAGCCATCGGCGGCGGGACGCAGGTCGCCATCGAATCAGCCGACGTCATTCTCGCCGAGAGCGACTTACGAGGCGTTCTCTACCTAATGCGACTCAGCAAAAGAACCATGCGCAAGATGATGGAAAACATAGTTTGGGCGGCCGGCTATAATATCGTGGCGATTCCGGTCGCCGCCGGAGTTCTCTCGCCGTGGGGAATCTTTCTGCGTCCGGAATGGGGAGCGCTTCTGATGAGCTTGAGTTCGATTATCGTCGTTTTTAACGCCCTGGCGCTAAGGGTGAAGAGATAAAAAAAACTTAAAGCGCAAAGCGCAAAATTTAAAAGAACGGATAAATAAGCGAAAAGCTAAAAGCGAAAAATAACGGTAAGCCGCCCGTCGTTATTTCTTTTGCGTTTTACGCTTTGCGCTTTTCGTTTTGCGCTTCTTTGAGTTATGCTTAAATTGATATGGACAACTTAACTAAAGCGCAGAGCATGGCAGTTACAGTTTTGCGAATCCTCCTTGGTTGGCTTTTCTTTTATGCCGGCATAACCAAGATACTCAACGCTTCGTGGACGGCCACCAGCTTCCTTGAAAGCGCGAAAACTTTCAGCGGCTTTTATTCCTTCTTAGCCCATCCGCTACTTATAGGTTTAGTAAACGTGGCTAACGAATGGGGATTAACGCTAATCGGCCTTGCGCTCATCTTCGGTTTTTGGGTGAGGCTCTCCTCCTTGCTGGGAGCGATAATGATGGTCTTATACTACTTCGCCGCTAATAGCTTCCCATTGGTTCCAAACGGCTTCCTGGTAGACCAGCATATTATTTACGCGGCGATTCTTATCTTTTTTCGCTACATCGACGCCGGCTTATACTTCGGCCTGGACGGTTGGAAGGCCGCTAGATCTTCTGAGTAGCCGGGTGTAGTTTAGAGGATCTAAATAGGTTTGATTTAGGGTTGGCCGCTCGATATACTTTTAATGGTGAAAAAACTTAAAATTGCTGTTTTATTCGGCGGACCTTCGTTGGAGCACGAGGTCTCGGTTGAAAGCGGGAAGCGGGTCTTATCAGATCTTTCTCCGGAAAAATACGAGACGATCCCGGTGCATATTCAGAGGGATGGAAGCTGGCCGATCGATCCGGAAGAGTTGGCGAAGCAAGCTGACCTTGCCTTTATTGCTTTGCATGGGAAGTATGGAGAGGATGGGGCGGTCCAGGAGTTCTTAGAAAGATTAGGCCTCCCTTATACAGGTAGCGGCGTCTTGGCCAGCGCTCTAGGGATGAATAAAATACTCTCTTACAGGCTATTCCAAGCAGTTGGGTTAAATGTTCCGCGCTTTGAGGTGATTAGCCGGCAAGACGCGGATTGGCGCGGCGGGTATCCCCTGAATATTTCCATAGATCTTCCGCTAATCATTAAACCGGCTAACCAAGGGTCGTCTTTGGGCGTCAGCCTGGTCCGGAGGGCAGAGGAGGTGTGGCCGGCGGTAGAGAAGGCTTTGCAGTTCGGCCGCGAGGCGATTGTTCAGGAATATATTGACGGGCAGGAGTTTACCGGATCGGTTTTAGAGATGGGGGAGAAGGTTGCGGCTTTGGAACCGCTTCAGATACTTCCTTTGACCGGAGAGTTTTTCGATTACCAGTCTAAATATTCCGTTGGCGCTTCCGAAGAGCGCATTATGTCCGACCTGCTCGTTGTCAGAGAAGAGATACAACAGGGAGCGCTGCGCGCCCATAAGGCGATAGGCGCCTGCGGTTTTTCGCGGAGCGACTTTATCCTCTCGCCGGACGGCAGGCTGTATATATTGGAGATAAACACCGTTCCAGGGATGACCAAGAACAGCCTCTTTCCGAAGGCGGCAGAAGCGTCCGGCATAAGCTTCCCTACACTACTCGACATTTTAATCGAACAGGCACTTAAAAAGGAGATGCCTGCTTAGACAGATAAATTTATTAATTTACTAATCATCGCAGCCTGATCAGGCTGCGATGATTAGTGAAAGTGGATAAGTGGGTTTGACAAAGTCGCGGGAAAATTAAGCGATACTAGCCACCAACTCCAGGTTTGGTATTATAAGGGCGAAATGGCGTCTCCGCTTGAGGAAATAAAAGAAAGGCTGGATATAGTCGATGTCGTCAAAGGTTACATCGAGCTGAAACCGGCCGGCAAGAATTTTAAGGGAATCTGCCCTTTTCATGCGGAAAAGACCCCCTCTCTTATCGTTTCTCCGGAGAGGCAGATCTGGCATTGTTTCGGCTGCAACGCCGGAGGCGACGTTGTGAAATTCGTTTCCCTCTACGAGAACATCGAATTCTACGAGGCGCTACGCATCCTGGCCGAGAAGGCCCGTGTTGATCTAAAGAGATATACTCCCGCCGAGGAGAGGCAATTCGGCGTGCTTTATGACATTCAGCGCGCCGCCGCCGATTTTTTCAAGGATAATTTGGCCGCCTCCAACCGCGCGCTGAGGTACCTCGAGGGGAGGAAGCTTTCAATGGATACGATCGAGGAGTTTGAGATAGGCTTTGCGCCGGAAATCTTCGACGCGCTGACCGTGAATTTAATCGAGCGCAAGTTCGAGCTGGCGGACATCGTGCGGTCCGGATTATCGTTTCGCACCGACAGCGGCAAGTACATTGACCGCTTCCGCGGGCGAGTAATGTTTCCGATCCACAATCATTTCGGCAAGATAGTCGGCTTCACCGGGCGCATTCTTCCCGAGCTGGAGCGGCCCGAGGTCGGCAAGTATGTTAACAGTCCCGAGACGCCGATCTTTGCTAAGTCTAAGCTTTTGTACGGATTCTGGAAAAGTAAGAAAGAAATCCGCGAAAGCGGGTATGCGACGCTCCTGGAGGGGCAGATGGACTTTTTAATGTGCTGGCAGGACGGGGTCCGCAATGCGATCGCGACTTCCGGAACGGCCTTAACCGGCGAACACCTGCGCGCTTTGCGCAAAACGACCGACAAGCTGGTGATCGGCTTCGATAACGACGAGGCCGGCAAACTAGCCGTCGAAAAAGCGATCGACCTTGCGGCGGCTAACGACTTCACCGCTTCGGTTGCCAGCTGGGGAGAGTGCAAGGATGCGGCCGAGCTGGTGGAGAAGAAACCCGGAGCGGCGGCAGAGGCGGTAAGGAACGCCGAACCGGCAATGAACTTTGTTTTTAACCGCTATTTAGGCAAGCAAGGGGCTCCAAGCAAGCTGGCTATTCGCGCGGTTCTCGATAAGATCGGCCGGATCTGGAGCCCGATTGATCGCTCTTTTTGGATCCGGGAGCTGTCGCACCGAACCGGGGTGGGCGAGCGAGAACTGTTTGAGGAGATGGAAAAGATTAAGTTGGGAGAAAACGAGAAAGTAATATTTGCGCCGGACACTGCAGCCGTCCCCGCCGAACCGAAGCCGGAAAACCGATTAGAGCTTATTTCTCTACGACTTCTCGGATTGGCGGGCGAAAAGGAGAATTTAAGAAGCGGCATCGGGACATTTACCGATTACTTGCCCGAAAAGTATCGCGCGGCTTACCTTGCGCTTTCCGAAAAAGGAGCGAGCCCATCTTTGGAGATTAGAGGCCTTTTAAACCTTATCTCCCTGCGAGGCGGACTGGAGTCCGACCTGCTGGGAGACGAAGAGAGGCTGGAGGCGGAGTTCCGAGCGCTGCTTCAGGAGTTGGAAATTGAATTCCTGGCAAACGAGAAGAACGAGCTGGCCAAAACAATCGCTTCGCTTGAAGAGGGAGAGGACGACGACGAGCTTGTCGCCGCTCTGAAAAAATTTGACGAAATCTCAAAAAAAATTCAAAATACCAAAAATGCCAAAGAAAACGCAGGCCAAAAGGCACTACGGCAAGCTTAGAATTAAGCGCGCCAAAATAAAGAAGGCTCCGGCGAAGAAGCCTAATGTGAAGAAAGCGGTAAAACCCAGCCCGAAGAAAAAGACCGCCAAAAAGGCGGTTGTTAAAACCGTAAAAAAGAAAAAAGCGGCACCAGCCAAACGCGCGCCGTCCGCGGCGAAGCGCGTTAAAAAGCCCGAGCTCGACGCGCAGCATGAGGAGATGCTCGACGAGGTCCTTTCGCGCGGACGTAGCAAGGGCTTTGTCACTGATTTGGAAATTTTGAACTACTTCCCGAGAATCGAGACCGATCCGGCTTTTTTGGAAGAAATTTACGATCGCTTGGAGAGCGAGAATATCAAGGTTGTTTACGTGGATTCCCTTATCCAAACTCCGTCCGATGAAGTAAGCGAGAAAGAGCTGATGGAGGCGACGCACATCACCGAGCCGGTTTCCGACAACGTCCAGATGTACCTGCGAGAGATCGGACGGACGCCTCTTCTGACTTCCGACGAAGAAAAAGAATTGGCAAAG
>JAJZPD010000031.1 GCA_021811305.1 bacterium | reverse complement strand
TTCTTGAGCCTCTCGAAGAGGAGAAGAAAACCAAGTCGGGAATAGTGATTCCCGACACCGTGGAAAAAGAAAGGCCGATGAAAGGCAAAGTTTTGGCCATTGGGCCCGGACGCCTGAACGAGAAGGGCGAGAGGGTGCAAATGTCGGTAAAAGTCGGCGACACGGTGCTTTTCAAAAAATACGGTCCGGACGAGATTGAGATCGACGAGAAAAAATACCTGGTGGGAGACGAGGACGACGTCTTGGCCGTCATTGAAGAGTAGTCGCTAAAAAATATAGAAACAAATGCCTAAACAAATTTTATTCGATGAAAAAGCGCGAGGCGCTTTGAAAAAAGGAGTCGACAAGCTGGCGGACGCGGTCAAAGTCACACTGGGGCCGAAGGGCCGCGCGGTGGTCTTGGGCAAAAGCTATGGCTCGCCGATCGTGACCCATGATGGCGTGACTATCGCCAAAGAGATAGAGTTGGAGGACAAGATCGAGAATATCGGCGCTTCTCTGGTAAAAGAGGTGGCTTCTAAAACGGGGGATATAGCCGGAGATGGAACGACGACCGCCACTCTTTTGGCGCAGATTTTCGTCGGCGAGGGGCTGAAGAATGTCACCGCCGGAGCCGATACCGTGGCTATTTACGAGGGTATTCAGAAGGCCAAGGAGAGCGTGGTAAAGAGCCTTAAGGAGGTTTCCCGAAAGATAAACAACAAGGAAGAGATTGCCCAGGTGGCGACCAATTCGGCCCGCGATCCGGAGGTCGGACAGATGATCGCTGAGATTATCGAGAAGGTCGGCAAGGACGGGGTGGTAACCGTCGAGGAGTCGCAGACCCTCGGTCTTTCCAAGGAGATGGTCGAAGGGATGCAGTTCGATCGCGGCTACATCTCCGCCTATATGGTAACGAACAGCGAGAAGATGGAGGCGGTAATGGAAAATCCGTACATCCTGGTGACCGACCAGAAGATTTCTTCCATCTCCGACCTATTGCCTCTTCTTGAAAAGTTGATTCAGAGCGGGAAGAAGGAGTTGTTTATAGTCGCCGACGATGTGGATGGCGAGGCATTGGCGACTTTAGTCGTCAATAAGTTGCGCGGCATTTTTAACGTCTTGGCGGTCAAAGCGCCGGGATTCGGCGACCGCCGCAAAGAGATGTTGGAAGATATCGCTGCGGTGACCGGCGCGGAATTTGTCTCCGAGGAGCTGGGTAAAAAATTGGCCAACACCGATGTTACCGCGCTGGGACAGGCGCACCGGGTAGTTTCGTCCAAGGATGCGACTGTTATCGTCGGCGGCAAGGGCGAGAAGGCGAATATCGAGAAGAGAATAGCCCAGATCAAGGTTCAGTTGGAAAAAGCCGATTCGGAGTTTGACCGGGAGAAGCTGCAGGAGAGGTTGGGCAAACTTTCGGGAGGCGTGGCGGTCATCAAAGTCGGGGCGGCTACCGAAGTCGAGCAGAAAGAGAGGCAGCACCGCATCGAGGACGCGGTTCAGGCGACCAAGGCGGCAATCGAGGAGGGGATCGTCCCCGGAGGCGGAGTCGCTCTGGTGCGCGCCGCGTCGGTCCTGGAAAAAGAGATTGACCCGGCTAAGCCGGAAAGCGTCGGCATGAAAATAATCCGCGACGGATTGTATGCTCCGATCCAGCAGATCGCCAAAAACGCCGGTTACGACGGAGCCGTCGTCTTGCATAAGGTTAAGGAAGGAAAGGAAGACTTTGGTTTTAACGCGGCCACCGGCCAATACGAAAGCTTGATCGAAGCCGGAATAATCGACCCTACAAAAGTTACGCGCACCGCTTTGGAAAACGCCATCTCCGTCGCCTCAATGTTATTGATCACCGAGGCGGTTGTGGCTGATATTCCCGAGAAGAAAGATAAGGAGGGACATGACCATGGGGAATACGGGGAGATGGATTACTAATATAAAATCCGAAATTCGAAACCCTAAACCTTAAATCTTAAAATTAAAAATGATCTACTTAATCGTCATTGTTGCGTTGCTGCTCGCTTGGTTGATCTTCGGATACAATCGGCTGGTGACCTTGCGCTACCGCACCGAGGAGGCGCTTTCGGATATAGATGTCCAGTTGAAACGCAGATATGATTTGATTCCCAACCTGGTGGAGACGGTTAAGGGATACGTTCAGCACGAGAAGAGTGTGTTGGAAGACGTGACCAAGGCGCGCGCGGCGGTTGCACAGGGTGGAAATCCTTTGGAAAGAGATGCGGCGGAAAACGCTCTATCCGGAACTCTGAAAAGCTTGTTCGCCGTGGCGGAAAATTATCCGAACCTGAAAGCTAACGAAAACTTCCTGAAGCTGCAGGACGAGCTGACCGACACCGAAGACAAGATCCAGGCCGCGCGGCGCTTCTACAACTCCGTAGCCCGCGACTTGAACACCGCGACCAAAACATTTCCGACCAATATTCTCGCCGGCGCTTTCGGAGTGAAGCAAGTGAAGTTCTTCGAGACCGCGGCCGAAGTGGAGAAGGAGCCGGTAAAAGTAGAGTTCTAGCGATTAGCGACTAGTGGTTAGCGGCAAAAAACATTGTTGTTTGCTAATCACTAGTTGCTAGTGGCTAATCACTAACAATGGCGAACATTTATTCCTACCGAGACGCGAATATCCGCAAAACCTATCTGATTTTTACCGTTTTCTTGATCGTAATTATCGGTCTGGGGTTTGTCTTTAGCCAGATTTACGGCAACTCGCTTATTTTGGTTGTCGCCGTAATTTTTAGCGTCGTTTCCAGCTTCGTTAGCTACTGGTACTCCGATAAAATTTCGCTGGCGGTTTCTGGTGCCAAGCCGATTGAAAAAGAGGACGCGCCCGAACTTTACCGCACCGTGGAAAACTTGGCCATTACTTCCGGATTGCCCACACCGAAGATTTATATAGTTCCCGAAGCTGCGCCGAACGCTTTCGCCACCGGCCGCGATCCGCAGCACGCCTCGATCGCCGTTACCGCCGGGCTGCTGCAAATGATGAACAAAACCGAACTCGAGGGGGTCATCGCCCACGAGCTGTCGCACGTTTCCAACCGCGACATTCTTGTCTCTTCCGTGGTGGTCGTCTTGGTTGGGACGATTTCCTTGCTAGCGAACTGGCTGTTAAATTCGTTTTTCTGGGGCGGAATGGAGAATGAGCGCGACAATGGAGCGCTCGGCCTGGTAGTCGGATTGGTATTGGCTATTGTCGCGCCGATTGTCGCTACCATCATCCAGCTGGCGATTTCCAGGAAGCGCGAGCTCTTGGCCGATGCGTCCGGAGCGCTTTTGACCCGCTATCCGGAAGGGCTGATCAGCGCTTTGGAAAAGATAGAGCAAACCGACCTGCCGCTGCGTCGGGCCAATTCCGCCACCGCGCACTTATGGCTGAGCGATCCCTATCGCGGTGGCAAAAGCGTTTCGTTGGCGCAGAAGCTGTTTATGACCCATCCGCCGATCGACGAGCGGATAGCCGCGCTCAAAAAAATGGAAGGATAAGGCGCTTGCATGGAAAAGTGGCCAAACTTTAAAACCAACGGCGAGCCAGTCGGGGAGAAGTCGGTCAAGGAAAGGCCGGAGTTGATCGAAAAGAAGGAAAACTTGCATGCCAGCTTGAAGGAAAGAATAGACGATATTACCGAAATAAAAGAAGTGTTGGAAAGCGGTGAATTGGACGGGCGAGAGTTGGCTGAAGCCGCAGCGGCAAGAATCGATCGAGTACTCGGTAAGTACTCGCCGGCCGCGCAAGAGAAAATAAACGCGATCGGCCCGCTTATTAAAAGAAAGGAGGAGATAGAAAAAATTTTTGATGAACGGATTAAATCAGGAAGCGGAGATGTTGCCCTGTTGATAGAGGAGAGCGAACGCCTTTCTAGGGAAATAAACAAATTAAATGACGATCCTAATGTTAGACTGGTTTTCACTCTCCGGCGAGGCAAGGACGGATTGAAGAGGAAAGCCGAGGAGTACGAGGAGGCAAAGCTAGACCTAGGCGGGCTGAAGCTGCCGCGAAAAAAGGAGCTGAAGGAGATTTTAGCCGGCAAGACGCCGCTTCTATCTGGGTTGAGCATCACTTATTTTTTGAACGACGAGGAGATGGATAAGCTCGGTTATGATCGCGGAATACAGGGCTTACATTTCCCCAAGAGTCCTGTTTGTTTAGTTCGAGACCTGGGAGATAGCGGAAAGAATAAGGAAGTTTTGGATCACGAATCAGTTCACACCATTTACGAAGCTTTTTTATGGCAAAAGGCCGACGGCGAGAGGAAAATCGAGAAAGACGTCGATTTCTATAGGCGCTTGACTGGAAAAGAGGGGTCGGAGTACCTTCTTCGGAGCAAGTTTGAGTCTCTTCCTAAGCGCACTAGAGAGTTCGTCTATTCAGCCAAAGGCGAGTTAATCGCTAATTTTGAAGAGCTAGTCAGAGGCAATCTGCATACCGAGCTTTCGGAGTTCCGTTACGCGATCGCTTTTCTGCGGTCCAAGAAAAAAGAGCTGCAGTCGCAGGCAGGCGAGGAAAGCAAGCTTGTCAGCGAGTACTTGGACGAGTACGAGCGCCAGCTAACCGGTTCGTTCCGTAATTTTTACCAGGAACTAGGGGATTTGTTTTTCGTTGCGGAAAAAGAAGGGAAGCTGGGAGAACTGAAGTCGGCAATGATCCTTTTCGACCCCGCCGAATATCGCAAAATCGGCCGCTTCTTCCGTGATGAGATCGGGAAGGAAAAATACGACCTACATATCTCTTTCCGCCGCTTAACCAGGGAACCGTTTTTCGCCGGACAAGCTACCAAAGAGGAGAAAATCCTGGACGAGATTTATGGACGGACCAGAAAAACATCCTGGGATAATGAAGCTGAGACGATAATCGGCGTCATCCGCTCTAATCCAAACCTGCTGACCGAGAAAGTGAAAGAGGATTTAAAAGCCGTACTTGGAGCAATCGAGGAGAATTCAAAATTAGAGTTAGCGGCCGAGCGCGGCGCAGACGGGTGTATCAGAAGCTGCAAAGCAATTAAGGAGATCGGCAGTATCGTTAAGGAAGATGTTTCCAAGTACCTGCAGTTGGCGGTGGATGATTGCCTAAACGCAGCTTGCGAAAAGGCCGTTAACGGCAGCTTGTCCGGGATAAAGGAGGCGCTGTCTCTGATTGGCTACGAATATGACGATTTTATAGCCAGCTTTTTCACGGATTACGCCCGCGAGGCGACTAATGAGTTCGGCGGGGAAGCAGGTTTGTTTTCTTCGGCGTTATGGCAAGAAATCCGAAACAACGAGCGGACGAAAGATTTGGCGAAGCATGTTGAGAAGTTGGACTCGGAATAAATTGTTTTACAGGACGCCACGTCTTATTATTAATCCATGGCACAGATAGAAGGAGAGGGGGCCGTGCACTCGGCGATCGAGTCGGACATCGCTCGGCTTTCGGCGGAGATAAAAGAGCGCTCGGCTAGGGAGTTTGGCGCGCCGCCCAAAGAGGCACTGAAACAAGCGCTCTATCCAGTTGTTTATCAGGCTACTCCGGCCGCGCCCGCTTCGACTGATCAAGAACCATCCTCTCCATACCTTCCGGAATACGTTAACCAGGCGCCTCAGGAGGCGCGGCTGCAGGTGGAGAAGTTGGTGGATCTAGCCTTTCATAAAGGCGTTTCCGAGGCAGCGGCCCAGGCCCGCCTAATGGGTTCGTTCATCACCGACGCTTTTCACGACGCTTTGGTCGAAAAGCTTTACGACGAGATGCAGGCGCGCAATCTATTATGATCGCTTTTGTCGTCGTCGTCCTCGCAGCCGCCATCCTAGTTGCTTATATCCTTATTAAAAGGCGCGCGGGCAAACAACTGCTTGCTGAATCTTTGCGCCTGAGGATCCTCTTGGTTCGACTACCGCAAAAGCAGCCGGAAGCCAACCAAGATTTAAAGGAGGAGATTAATAAATCGGCCCAGCTTTTCAGTTTGCTGGCCGGACTAGGTACCCCTTTCACTCTCGAGGCGGCTGTTCCGCACGTCGGCGAAGAAATTCATTTTTACATTTCCGCTCCGCACAACTCGTTGCCATCCGTGAAACGGCAGATTGAAGGATTGTTCAGCGAGGCCCATGTGGAGGAGGCTGAGGAGTACAACATCTTTAACCCGACTGGATCGGTTGCCGGATTTTATCTATCGCAAAAAGGAGAATATCTGTTGCCAATCCGCACCTATCAAGAGACCAACATCGACACTTTCGGGCCGATTTTAAGCGGGCTAACCAAAGTGGCGGAGATCGGCGAAGGGATGTCGATTCAGATCGTCGCCCGCCCGGCTCCAGCCAGCGCGAAAAAAGCTGTAGCGCGCGCCGCTTCTGAGCTGAACAAGGGAGAAAGTTTGGAGCGGATTATGGCCGCGATGAAGGTGTCTTTGAGCGACGTAACCAGGGCATTGGCTCCGAAGAAGCCCGAGCTTGAAGAGAAGCAGGGAAAGATGGTCGACGCGGAGGCGGTCAAGGCTTTGGAAATGAAGTTGAGTCAGCCGTTGCTGCAGGTTAATTTCCGCGTTCTCGCTTCAGCCGCCGATTATGCCACCGCCGAAAGCCTGGCTAACTCGGTGGCCGGTTCTTTCTCGCAGTTTCAGGCTCCGCGCCGCGGCGAGTTAGTCGTGGTTCGCCCGGGCAAAATCAATAATTTCTCTTTTGATTATTCTTTTCGCCGGTTCGAGCCCAGCCAGAGCTTGATCCTGAACGCGGTTGAACTGGCCAGTATCTTTCATTTGCCGACTCCTTTGACCGGCGTGCAGAAGATTAAATGGCTGAAGAGCAAAGAGGCTCCGGCGCCAGCAGAATTACCGACGAGCGGAGTCGTCCTTGGGGAAAATATTTTCCGCGGGGCAAGAAAAACAATAATGCTTTCCGATGACGATCGCCGGCGCCACCTCTATATCATCGGGCAGACCGGAACGGGCAAGTCGGCGCTCTTAAAGAATATGGCGGTGAACGACTTGCGGAACGGAAAAGGACTGGCGGTTATCGACCCGCATGGTGACCTGGCTGACGGGATACTGTCCTTGGTTCCCAAAGAAAGGTATGACGACGTTATCGTCTTCGACCCGGCGGATCTTGAGCGCCCGGTGGGATTGAATATGCTGGAATATGACTTTGCGCGTCCCGAGGAGAAGACCTTCATCGTCAACGAGATGCAGAGCATCTTCAACAAGCTTTTTCCTCCCGAGACCATGGGGCCGATGTTCGAGCAGTATATGAAAAACGCCCTATTGCTTCTGATGGAGGATATGCCGAATGAACCGGCGACGCTGATGGAGGTGCCGCGGGTCTTTACCGACGCCGAGTTTCGCGAGCGCAAGCTGGCTAGGATAAAGAACCCGGCGGTGATCGACTTCTGGGAAAAGGAGGCGGTCAAGGCGGGCGGGGAGGCGGCGCTGCAGAACATGACGCCTTACATCACCTCGAAGTTCAACAATTTCACCGCCAACGACTACATCCGTCCGATCATCGGACAGGCGGTCTCGGCTTTTGATTTCCGGAAGGTGATAGACGAAGGAAAAATTTTAATCGTTAACTTGTCCAAAGGCAGGATCGGCGACATCAACGCCAATCTTCTCGGGATGATTATCACTGGCAAGCTTTTGTTGGCCGCTTTGTCGCGCGTTGACATCCCCGAAGAGAGCCAGCGCCGCGATTTCTATCTTTACATCGATGAGTTCCAGAATTTCACCACTGATTCCATATCCGTCATCTTGTCCGAGGCGAGGAAGTACCGCCTGAACCTGGTGATCGCCCACCAGTTCATCGCGCAGCTTACCGATAGGATTAGGGACTCGGTTTTCGGCAACGTCGGATCGAAGATCGCTTTCCGCGTGGGCGTGACTGACGCCGAAGGATTAGCTAAGGAGTTTGAGCCGGTGTTTAGTAAGAGCGATTTGATGAATATTGACAACTATAATGCATACGCTAAGCTTTTAATTAAAGGCCAACCAGCAACACCCTTTAACATTAAAACTATTCCCCCAGAAAAAGGCTTAATTAATACCTTAAATGACGTAAAAAGCCAATCGCGGCTTAGATACGGAGGCGACAGGAATTTGGTCGAGGATGAAATTTGGAGAAGACTAAGATTGTAAATAAACATGCCGATATTCGAGTCGTATAAACGGGCAAAAGAAGAAAAAAGGC
>JAJZPD010000030.1 GCA_021811305.1 bacterium | reverse complement strand
TCCTGAGTTTAATCGAAGGGCTGCAAGTCCTGAGTTTAATCGAAGGGCTGCAAGTCCTGAGTTTAATCGAAGGGCTGCAAGTCCTGAGTTTAATCGAAGGGCTGCAAGTCCTGAGTTTAATCGAAGGGCTGCAAGTCCTGAGTTTAATCGAAGGACAACAGACTCTGAGAGCGATCGAAGAGCAAGACAGATTGCTGCCCACGACAGAATCCCGCTTACTGCCCACCGCTTAAAAATGCAAAGGAAAAGCTAAAAGCGAAAAACAATAACGTAGTTCTTTTGCGCTTTACGCTTTTAGTTTTGCGCTTTTTTGCGCTAACGTTGTTGCCAACCTTCGAGTTTTAGCGTATTTTATCAAGGTCCAGTCAGCCGCGCTCCAAACAGGAAGCAAAGCTTTTGGGGCGTTTTTTTATTAAGCCAATGGATATAAGAAACATCGCGATAATCGCACACGTTGATCACGGCAAGACCACTCTGGTTGATGCCTTATTAAAGCAATCCGCCGACTTCAAGATGAAGATGGATATGCCGCAAGAGCTGATCATGGACTCCAATGAATTGGAGCGCGAAAGAGGAATAACTATTTTCTCGAAAAACGCCGCTGTCATCTATAGCGGAGTGAAGATAAACATCGTTGACACTCCCGGGCACGCCGATTTCGGCGGGGAGGTCGAGCGCATTATGCGGATGGTCGACGGCGTCCTGCTTTTGGTAGACGCCAAGGAGGGGCCGATGCCTCAGACGAAGTTCGTCTTAAAGAAGGCAATCGAAGCCGGCCATCGGATTGTCGTCGTCATCAGTAAGATCGATAAGCCAGGAGCGCGTCCGGAGTGGGCTCTTAATGCTACTTACGACCTCTTCTTCGATCTAGGAGCGAGCGAGGAACAGATTGAGTTTCCGGTGGTTTACGCCTCAGCCGTGCAGGGAAAGGCCGGCCTGACTAAGGAGCTGTCCGAAATGGAGGACATCCGTCCGATTTTCGAAGAGATTATCAAACATATTCCGGCCCCGGTCATCGACGCCGACGCCCCCTTGCAGATGCTTACCGTCAACTTGGCCTACGATAATTACAAAGGCAAGATCGCGGTCGGTCGCCTTTATTCGGGCAACCTACGGAAAGGAATGATTATCGCCCACATTAACCGCGACGGCGAAATTAAAAAGTCTCAGCTGACTTCGATCATGACCTTTAACGGCCTGAGCCGCACGGAAGCGGAGGAGATCGAAGCGGGCGACATTGCCGCGATCGCCGGCATCCCAGACATCACTATCGGCGAGACGATAACCGACCCCGACAATCCCCGCGCTCTCCCGACTATCGCCATCGACGAGCCGACCATCAAGATAACCATCGGGGTCAACACTTCGCCTTTCCGCGGCAAAGAGGGGAAGCTCATCACTTCCCGCAACATCAAGGAGCGTCTGGAAAAAGAGCTGGAAACCGACGTTGCCTTGTCAGTCGCGCCCACCGATCAAAGCGACCGTTGGATAGTCGCCGGCCGCGGAGAACTGCACCTTTCGATACTTATCGAAAAGATGCGCCGCGAAGGGTTTGAACTGGAGGTATCCAAGCCGCAAGTTATCTTTAAGGAGGAGAGCGGCAAAAAGATGGAGCCGATGGAATTGGTCTCGATCGAGGTTCCGGAGGAGTTCTCCGGAGCGGTGATCGAAATGATGGGAAAGCGCCTTGGCTCGATGAAGAATATGGCCGTGGATAACGGAACGGTCTTTATGGATTTTGCCATCCCAACCCGAGGACTTATCGGAATGCGCAACAAGTTTCTGACCGCCACCAAAGGAACCGGAATAATGAACAGCATTTTTCTGGGGCACGAGGAGTACAAAGGCGATCTGCCGGAGGCGGCGCACGGATCGATTGTCGCCACCGAGGCCGGCGTCACCAACAACTACGGACTCGTTACCGCCCAAGGGCGCGGCAAGCTTTTTCTGGCCTCCGGAGTTCCGGTTTATGAGGGAATGGTGGTCGGTGAGAACGCCAGGCCGGAGGATATTCGCGTCCACGTCTGCCGTACTCGCGAGTTGACCAACTTCCGCGCCAAGAATGAAGGATTGCAGGATCAGTTGGAGACCCCGGTCCAGATGACTTTGGAGGGCGCTTTGGATTATATTGGCGACGATGAGCTGGTGGAGGTTACTCCGGAAAGCATCAGGGTCCGCAAACTTTACCTCAACGAAAACGACCGGAAGCGGGTGCAGAAGTAGCGTCCGTTAGCTGAAGTTCATCGGGTATTCATCTTGAATATTCGCGCGAAAAATGCTATTATTCAGGTCTATCAGGCTTGAAAATTAACAGCGGCAATAGTCGATGTCGTTAAAAGGTATGTCATAACAATGTATAAGTGCCCACAGTGTGGAGCTACCTCTAACGAACCAGGGAACTGCCCGACTTGCAACGTCCCGATGGTTGAGGAAGCCGCGACTACCGAGGTCGCCGGAGGCTCTGAGGAAGCCACCGAGCAGACTTCTAGCGCTGAGCAAGCCGCTCAACCGGACCAACCGGAACAACCGGAACAGCCGGCTGCCTAGGTTAAGACAAAAAACCCGCTTTTTCTAAGCGGGTTTTTTTATATTTTCATCTACAATACCTCGCTACGTGTGGCGAGGATATACGATATTAGATGAAAAATATCCTGAGCCGAGCCGAAGGATTACCGTAAACGGATACCGCACCTCTTGCGGTGCGGTAGTTGACATCTTAAGCCTCCTCTTTAGCAGCTGGTTCGGGCGTCGACTTGTCTTCCCCTTCGAGGATGGAAAAGAGCTTGCGCTGCAGTATCATCGCCTCGGCGGTTCGGCGCAGCGACTCCTCCGTGCGGTCGGGATAGTAGAACTTTAAATGCGATACCTCTTCATTCATCTCTTCGTTGGAAGCGCGGATTCCCTCTTTTTCGCGAATCTCCTTAAAGATGATACTAGTTTTCAATTGATCTTCGACCAGCTTGCGGTCGTTTTTTTCGACTTCCTCGGCTGTTTTGCCAAGCTGCTTCAAATATTCCTCGTAAGTTATTCCCAGCTTCTGCAATTCGTCTTCGCGGTCGTGGGAGAGGTGGTGGACCTCTTGGTCTACGAGGAGCTCCGGGATCTTCAGTCCCGACTGTTTGATTATCTCGGCGATCATTTCGTCGCGCTTCTCCTCCCTCTGCGCGATTCCCTTTTCTTCGCTTAATTGCTTCTTGATCTCGGCTTTGAGCTCGTCGAGCGTTTTAAACGGGCCGACCTTCTTGGCGAACTCGTCGTTTATCTCCGGGGATTTTTCCTCTTCTTTAGTCTGTCCGGCGTACATCTTCGCCACTTGCTGCAGAGCCTCGTCCACTTCTTTCTCGGTAGCTTCGGCCGGCTTTTCTTTGGCGCTTATCTCGCGACCGATTTTGCGGTAATCGGGGAGATTAATCTCCGGAAGCAGAGCCAGCTTTATCTTGAATTCTACCGGGGTGCCGGATTCCAGCTTGGTGACGGTCAGTTCCGGGCTGCCTAGGGTCTCAAGCTTCTCGTCGGCGACGATTTCTCCGACGGCATCGTATAAAGCGGAATCGGCGGCCGAGTCCAAGAGCCTTATCTCGCTGATGTTCTGGCGCACGATTTCTTTGGGGACCTTGCCTTTGCGGAAGCCAGGCATCTCGAAATCTTGGGCGGCTTCGGCTAGAGCCTCCTCGCTTTTTTGGTTTATGATTTCCAAAGGTATTTCGGCCTGGAACTCGATCGTGCCGTTCTTCTCGGAAATCTTTTTTAGTTTCGCGTATGATTTTTCCATGTCTTTAACCAGTTGATATTACCGGAAAAACAGGCTTGTGACAATATAAAGCTGGCTTTTTTTACGGATAGGTGTTATTGTGGAAGCGTAATGAACAACAGCGACAAGGGGTTTCACGGCCTCGGGATAGCGCCGGGAATCCTTAACGTCCTGGCGAAATTAAAACTCACCGCGCCCACTCCGATCCAGGAGCAGGCGATACCTCCCGCTATCGAAGGAAAGGACGTGATAGGGGTGGCGCAAACCGGGACTGGAAAGACTTTTGCTTTCGGAATTCCGCTTATCCAACGGGTTTTGAAAGACGGCAAGCCTGGACTAATAATCGTTCCGACCAGAGAGCTGGCAGCCCAGGTGGACGAAGCTTTGTATAAAATCGGCGCATCTTTGGGGATAAAAACCGCGGCGCTGGTCGGCGGAGAGCAGATTTATCGGCAGATCAGCCGTTTATCTCGAAACCCGCAGGTGATCATCGGAACTCCGGGAAGAATAATCGACCACATGGAGCGGAAGACCATCGATCTCCGCCGCATCGGAATTCTGGTCCTGGATGAAGCCGACCGGATGCTCGACATGGGGTTTGCCCCGCAGCTGAATAAGATACTGGCGGCTTTGCCGAAGGAGAAGCAGACCATGCTTTTTTCCGCGACCATTCCGGAGCAGATAGTCACGATCGCCAAGAATCATTTGAAACTGCCGACCAGAATCGAAATAGCTCGCTCAGGCAGCACTGCTCAAAACGTCACTCAGGAACTTTTCTTTGTCCCGCAGGAGGACAAGATGCGCCTTTTGGAAAAAATCCTCCAGGATTACCGCGGGTCGGTTCTGGTTTTCGCCCGGACCAAGTTCGGGGCCAAGAAAATCTCTTCGGCCGTGCGCGCTCTAGGGCACACCTCAGCCGATATCCATTCGAATAAAACTCTAAGCCAGCGCCGCGACGCCTTGAATGGATTTAAGACAGGACGCTTCAGGGTGCTGGTTGCCACCGACATCGCGGCTAGGGGAATCGACGTTACCAACATTGAACTTGTCGTTAATTACGACCTTCCGGACAACGCCGAAGATTACGTGCACCGCATCGGACGCACCGGACGGGCTGGAGGAATCGGCCACGCCATTTCTTTCGCCAGACCGAATCAGCGCCGCGATGTTTTGACCATCGAGCACCTGATTCGCGCCACTCTTCCGGTTTCCAAACTTCCGGAACTTCCTCCGCCGGCCGCTTTGCCGAAATTCCACGTGGAAGAGAAGAGGGAATACAGACCGCCCAGGCGCCCGGGCCGCACGAGCGGCGGCCGCTCTTTCGGCGAAAGGGGCGGAAGCGCGCACCGTCCTCCGCGCCGACCTCGATACGACTCCGGCAGGCCTCCGCGTAAATTCAGCCGCTAGCTTTTAGTTTTTGCCTTTGCGGCTCATCTTTTCGGTCTTTATCGCGTTTAAAATACGCTCGACTTTTTTCAGGCTGTCAAAATCGTAAATAGAAATGGCGGTGGCGTTGGGATTCAGACGCTTGAGGACCGCCAGCTTTTCCTTCAGTTCTTTTTCGGAAACCAGATCGCTCTTGGTCAAGAAAAGGTGCTCGGGTTTTTCAAGCAACTCCTTGTTGTAATTCTGTAGCTCCTGGCGGATGCGGCGATAATCTTCGTCCGGGGCGGGGGAGTCGGCCGCGATAAGGTGAAAAATGGTGCGGGTTCGCTCGATGTGGCGCAGGAACTTAAATCCCAAGCCCTTGCCGGCCGATGATCCTTCGATCAGTCCCGGAATGTCGGCCAGAATCAGCTCGTAATAAGCTCCTAAATTAGGCTCAAGAGTGGTGAACGGATAGTTCGCCACTTTACTTTTGGCGCTGGTCAGCTCGTTTAAGAGACTTGATTTGCCGGCGTTTGGAAAACCCACCAGACCGATGTCAGCGATGAGCTTTAATTCCAGCCGCAAGGCAAAGCTTTCTCCAAGAAGGCCGGGCTGGAATTGCTGGGGCGAGGTGTTGCGCGACGAACGGAACAGATAATTTCCTTTTCCGCCGTGTCCGCCCTTGGCCAGCAGGATCCGCTCGCCGACTTTCTCGACGGAAACGTCGTCGCCGGTGTCGAGGTTATGAATAATAGTGCCGACCGGAACTTTTAAAAGCAAATCCTCTCCGTTATGCCCGTCCCGGAACTGGTTTCTTCCGACCTGGCCGTTTTCGGCATTGAACTCTTTTTTGAAGCGGAATTGGTTTAAGGCGCTTAAGTCGGATACCCCTTCGGCATAAACGCTGCCGCCGTTGCCCCCGGATCCGCCCGCGGGGCCGAGACTCATCATATTATTGTTAAAAGCCACCGCGCCGCTGCCGCCGTTTCCGGCTCTTATTTTTATTTTCACGTCGTCGATGAGCATTGATTGAATGATACAGTAAACCGACGGAAAAGCGATTATTGAGGCGTCTGGACGGAACTCGCGCCGCGTATCAGTTGCGCGATCCAGGAGAACAAGGAATTCGGATCGCGGGCGGCCAGGTCGGCTGCGCGCCAGTCGAATGCGCCGCGCAGCGCCTTGCGGTAGTCCTTTTCTCCTTTTGTAAGCTCGATGTTTCGCATCCCGATCTCCGCGCCGTAATAAATGATTGGCGCGCCAGGGGTTTCGAAGAGCATCTTAAAAGCGTTTCTTATCTTTTCTTCGTCTCCGCGCAATAAATTATTTAGCCTCATCGCCAATCCGTTATTGAATACGAATTTCCTCTCCGGATCGAAGTGCTCCAGCAGCTCGGCATCGCGGAGGGGCAGTTCGTCGTGGTGTCCCAGGAAGATCGCCCATTGGCAGCTCTCCGGTATGCGGGAAACGGATTCCATAAACTCTTCGTTTATTTTAAAACTCCCGTCGGCAATCGCCCGGAAGAAATATTTTACCAAGGGAAAGTTGTAGCTTAGATGCGCCTCGTCTCCGTTTCCGAAATATTCTTTTATTATTTCCGGCAGCCCGTCCGCCTCGGTCAGCAGTATCACATCTTTGTTATTCTTTTCGATGTGAGCCCGGATTTTCTTGATTATCGCGTGCGTTTCCGGCAGGTGTTTACAGTCCGATCCCTCTCGCTTGATTAAGTGGGAAGCGGCGTCTAAACGAAAGCCGTCAACTCCGAGCCCCAGCCAGAAGTCGACGACATCCATCATTTTTTCAAACACTTCGGGGTTATCCCAATTCAAATCCGCTTGTTGCGGATAAAACGTTGCAAAATAGTAATCATTGGTCCGGGGATTTTTAATCCAGTTACTCGGTTTTAATTCGTAAAATGGATTAGCCGCTCCTTTATACTCTTCTCCGGTTTCGCTCCACAGGAAGAAGCTCTTTTTCGGATTATCTTTAGAGCTGCTGGCCTCGAGGAACCAAGGGTGATCAGTCGAGACATGGTTCAAGACAAAGTCGATAAGAACGCGGATGCCTCGGTGGTGGGCTTCGGAAGCGAAGCGTCGGAAGTCTTCGATGGTTCCTAATTCCTTTCGCACCGCCATATAGTCGGAGACGTCGTATCCGTCGTCGATCATCGGCGAGGGATAATGCGGGAGGATGTGTAAACAGCCGACGCCGAGTTTCTTTAAGTAATCCAAGCGGCTGATCAACCCTGGAAAATCGCCGGCAAACTTGTCGACGTATAATTCGTAGAATACCGCGTCTTTCCACCAATACCGCCTTTCTCCCTCTTCGGATGATTCCATATTTCAAAATATTATAAACTTTATGCCTTTGACTTGAAACAAGTATTCCTCGCTACTTGGATTAAGAGTAAAATCATTCGAATGGAGATAAAAAATAAGGTGATAATAGTCACGGGCGCCTCGATGGGCATCGGCTTGGCCACCGCCAGGCTGTTGTCGGAGAAGGGGGCAAAGGTGGCGCCCGTTGCCAGATCAAAAGAAATCCTTGAGAAACTCGCCGAAGAATTGCCGGAGTCGTTTTCGGTAGCCGCCGATTTAAGCGACGCGAAGGAGGTGGAAAGAATGATCGACGAGGTTAATAAGCATTATGGGCGCATAGACGCTCTCGTTAACAACGCTGGGCGAGGAATATACGGAGCAATAGAGAACACCGACCTCGATGCCTACCGCAAGGTTTTCGACTTGAATGTCGTGGGTCCATTGGCGGCGATGAAGAAAGTGATACCAATTATGCGCCGTGAGGGCGGGGGAGTGATAGTAAACGTCAGCTCGATGGTCTCCAAGGCCTACATCCCGTACCTCGGAGCCTACGCATCGACCAAGTACGCCTTGAATGCGATTTCCCTCACCGCCCGCGCCGAGCTGGAAAAAGACGGAATAGTAGTTAGCGTTGTCCATCCCGGAATGACCGCGACCGAATTCGGAAAGAATGCCGTGAAGTCCGATGTTATCGCTCAAGGTATGGAGTCGAGGCACCGCGAGCACCTGCCCGAACCAGACACGGCCGAGCATGTCGCCGGCCGCATTCTTTTGGCTCTGCAAAGCGGGGAGGCCGAAATTTTCGCGCATTAGACACGGAGAGTCTTGCCTCAATGGCCCGCAGGAATTATTCTTAACCTATGA
>JAJZPD010000029.1 GCA_021811305.1 bacterium | reverse complement strand
AGATTTTTAAAGAAGAAGAAGCGCTACGAAAAAATGGCCGAGAAAGGCGAGGTTTCACCGCAATCCGCTGAAAATATTCGTGCATCCTGGCACGGTTATGTAAAATTTGCTAAGGCGCACAAGTTAATAGACAGTTTAGGGTTGAAGTAATAGTATTCTTAATACTATTTATATGATCGTTATATATGTAAATTTTACTCTTTTAAGAGCATATGAATTTTATTTAATCAGATGCCACAGTTCCATTGGACGATGCACGTCAAGGATAAGATGCGGTTTTACAGGCTTTCCGAAAGCCGGGTAAAAAGGGTAATAAACTTTCCTAAGCGCATCGAGGAGGGAATCGCCGAAGATACCGTGGCGATGATGCAACCGGGCGGGAGCGCGAAGAATCCGTATGAAATATGGGTAATGGTGCAGTGGGGAAGTAGCGAGTACTCAAAGGTAAAGACTGTCAAAGAAAAAGAAGTGGCGAACAAGCTTGGTCTAAAAGAGATATCAGTAAAAGTGATATCGGCCTGGAGGTATCCTGGAACAACGAAACCCGGGGAAAGACTGCCTGAAGAAATTCTTCGCGAACTCCGCTCAGCGCTAGGATAACACTCTGAGGCCCGTGATGATCATCATGGAATTTAGAATTGACCGATGAGATATTTTGTCGTATCTTAGCTGGAGCTAATACCCCCTAGAGAAGGAAAAACGGGGGCGTTTTGGCGTTTTATGTCGGAATTTCAATTGGTCAGTAAGAATAAGCCGACCGGCGACCAGCCGCAGGCGATAGCCGAGCTGGTCGAGGGCCTGCGGAAGGGGTTTGATAAACAGACCCTTTTAGGGGTGACCGGATCGGGAAAGACTTTCACCGCGGCGAGCGTCATCGCCGAGGTTAATAAGCCGACCTTGGTCATTGCGCATAACAAGACCTTGGCGGCCCAGCTATGCAACGAGTTCCGGGAGCTTTTTCCCAATAACGCCGTCCATTATTTCGTTTCCTATTACGACTACTACCAGCCGGAGGCTTATATGCCATCGAGCGACACTTATATCGATAAGGAGGCGATGATTAACGACGAGATCGATAAGCTGCGCCACGCGGCCACGACCGCGCTTCTCACCCGTCGCGACGTCATCGTCGTCGCCTCGGTCTCTTGTATCTACGGCTTGGGCGCGCCCGAGGTTTATAAGGCTAACTTATTGCGGATTAAGGTTGGCGACCGCCTTTCACGGAAAGAGCTGACCAGAAAACTTATCGAGGTGCACTTTAGCAGGACCACCGCGGATTTGAAACGAGGTACCTTCCGCCTGCGCGGCGACAACTGGGAAATTATGCCAGTGAACGAGGAGGTTGTTTACAATTTACGGGTGGTTAACGATGCGATAACCGATATTTTTGTCATTGATCCGGTCAAGGGATGGCAGGTGGGCAAGACCCCGCGCGTCGAAGAGGTTTATATATCTCCGGCCAAGCACTTTCTAACGGTTAAGGAGGATCGGGAGAGAGCGGCCAAAGAGATAATGGCCGAGCTGAAGGAACGGCTGAAATATTTCGAGAAAGAAGGAAAATATCTGGAGGCGGAAAGATTGGAGAGGAGGACGAAGATGGACGTGGCGATGATCCGCGAGGTCGGATATTGCCATGGTATCGAAAATTATTCCCGTCATCTGTCGGGCAGGAAAGCCGGCGAGGCACCAGACACCCTTTTGGATTATTTCCCCGAAGACTTCCTGACTATTATCGACGAGTCGCACATCACCGTTCCGCAGCTGAACGGCATGTTCCAAGGCGATCGGGCCAGGAAAGAGACTTTGATCGAATACGGCTTCCGCCTGCCGTCGGCCGCCGACAACCGACCGCTGCGCTTCCCGGAGTTCGAGGGGAGGATCAGCCAGGTTATTTTTACTTCAGCTACTCCCGGACCGTACGAGCGGGAGAAAAGCAAACAAATTGTCGAGCAGATTATCCGCCCGACCGGATTAGTCGATCCAAGAATCATAATCCGGCCGGCTATGGGTCAGGTGGACGACCTTATCCCGCGCATCGAAGAGCGGGTTGCCCGGAAGGAAAGGGTCTTGGTTACGACCTTAACCAAGAAAATGGCCGAGGATTTAAGCGACTACCTGGCTCAGCAGAAAAAAATCAAGGTCAGCTACCTGCACAGCGACGTGAAGACTCTGGAGCGGATAAAGATACTAACCAAGCTGCGCAAGGGCGAGTTCGACGTCTTGGTCGGAGTAAACCTGCTGCGCGAAGGATTGGATTTGCCGGAGGTAACGCTGGTGGCGATACTCGACGCCGACAAGGAGGGGTTTCTGCGCAGCGAAACTTCCTTGATCCAGACAATCGGCCGCGCCGCCAGAAACGTCAACGGCGAGGTCTTGATGTATGCCGACCGGATTACCGGATCAATCAAGCGGGCGGTAGGGGAAACCGACCGTCGGCGCCAACTCCAGCTGCGGTATAACGAGGAGAACCACATTACTCCGCGCACCGTCGAAAAGGAGATTAAAGACATCCTGCCGGCAGAAGATATTTTATCGCTGGAAATGAAGCCGGTGGTGAAGTCGAAGGCGGCAATCGCCGAGATGATCCGCGATAAAGAAAGGGAGATGAAAGAGGCTGCCAAGGATCTGGATTTCGAACTGGCAGCGATACTGCGAGACGAAATCAAAGAATTGAAAGCGACGAAGTTTCCCAAAGAAAAGGGCGATAAAGATGAAAAGTCCGTCCGCCAAGCGGCAGGAAGGCGATAAACCAAGATGCAAACAAAGATAAAAATAAAAGGGGCGCGTGAGCATAATTTAAAGAACGTCGATCTGGAAATTCCTCGCGACAAGATGATAGTTTTCACAGGCCCTTCGGGGTCGGGCAAGTCCAGCTTGGCTTTCGACACTATCTTCGCGGAGGGGCAGCGCCGGTACATCGAGTCCCTCTCCGCCTATGCCAGGCAGTTTCTAGAGAGGATGGACAAGCCTGATATCGATGAGATCGAGGGGTTGTCTCCGGCCATCTCCATCGACCAGAAAGCCCACTCTTCTAATCCCCGCTCGACGGTTGCCACTATCACCGAGATTTACGATTATCTGCGGGTTCTTTTTGCGCGTGTCGGCACCCCTTTCTGCCCAATTTGCGGGCGCGAAATTAGGAGGCTGACCAACGATCAGATCGTCGACGCCGCCATCGCTCTGGCCGGCGAGGACAAGTCCGGGAAGAACATCTTAATAATGTCGCCGGCGGTCCGCGGCCGGAAAGGCGAGTACTACCAAATGCTTTATGATTTCTTGAACGCCGGTTTCCGCGAAGCGAGGATCGATGGGAAGCTTCATTCTTTGCATGAGCGGATTGAACTTAATAAGAACAAGAAGCACGACATCGAGCTGGTCGTCGACCGCATCCCGGGCGGAATGAATTTTACCGATAAAGACAACCGCCAGCGACTGGCGGAATCGATCGAGGCCGCGCTGAAATACGGCAATGACGTGGTTACTATCGTCACCAGCGATAACGAGGTGGCGCTTTCGGCCAAGTTCACCTGCCCGAACGATAATTTTTCCTTCCCGGAAATCGAACCGCGACTTTTCTCATTCAACAGTCCGTACGGAGCCTGCGAAACCTGCCACGGCCTCGGCACCAAGGATTTATGGACAGAAGAACTCTGCCCGGTCTGCGCCGGAAAGAGGCTGCGGCCCGAGGCTTTGAGCGTACTAATCTCCGAGAAAAACATCGCCGAGGTTACCTCATTCTCTATCGACGATGCGACGGAGTTTTTTGACAAAATAAGATTGACTGCGGAACAGAAGGTGGTGGCCGAAGTGCCGTTGCGCGAGATAAAGAGCCGGCTGAAGTTTCTCTCCGACGTCGGGCTGAACTATTTGACGCTGGACCGCAAGGCCGGAACGCTCTCCGGAGGAGAGGCCCAGAGGATTAGGCTGGCTTCGCAGATCGGTTCTAGGCTGGTTGGAACGCTTTACATCCTGGACGAGCCGACAATCGGGTTACACCAGCGGGACAATGCCAAGCTTATCAAGACGCTGCAGAACCTGCGCGATCTCGGCAACACAATCGTGGTGGTAGAGCATGACGAGGACACAATATACGCCAGCGATTACCTGGTCGATTTCGGCCCGGGTGCCGGGGTTAACGGGGGCACGGTGGTGGCGGAAGGTCCTCTGCCGGATATTTTGAAGGACAAGAAAGTTAAATCATTAACACTTGATTACTTGCGCGGCGATAAAATGATCGAGATTCCGCGGGAACGGCGCGCGGTGCGCCACCCCGGAGATTTCCTGAAAATCAGGGGAGCGACTGAAAACAATCTGAAAAACATCGACGTGGACATTCCTCTCCGCAAACTGACGGCAGTGACCGGAGTTTCCGGTTCCGGGAAAAGCACTTTGGTTTACGACGTCATCTATAAGACCTTGGCTAACAAGTTTAACCGCGCCAGCTACAAGCCGGGCGCGCACAAGTCGCTGCTCGGATTGGAATACATCAATCGCATCATCAATATCGATCAATCGCCGATCGGCCGGACGCCCCGCTCCAACCCGGCGACTTATATCGGCGCCTGGACGGAGATCAGAGAACTGTTTTCCGCAACCGAAGACGCCAGAGTCCGCGGCTGGAAGCCGGGAAGGTTCAGTTTCAACGTGAAAGGCGGAAGATGCGAACATTGCGAAGGGCACGGCTATTTGTCTATTGAAATGCACTTTCTGCCGACGGTTTATGTTACCTGCAATATCTGCCAGGGGAAGAGATTCGATCGCGAGACTCTCGAGGTCCAGTATCGCGAGAAGAATATCTACGACATCCTGCGGATGACGGTCAGCGAGGCGGTTAAGTTCTTTGAGGACATACCTTCCCTTTACGACAAACTAAAGATCCTCAACGAGGTCGGCCTAGGATATATGGAACTGGGTCAGCCGGCGACCACCCTTTCCGGCGGAGAAGCCCAGAGGATAAAGCTGGCGGCGGAGCTGGCCAAACGCGATACGCGCCGCACGCTTTACCTGTTGGACGAGCCGACTACCGGCTTGCACTTTTCGGATATCGAGAAGCTCCTGGTCGTATTGCAGCGCCTGGTCGATCGTGGCAATACGATTGTTGTCATCGAGCATAATCTCGATGTGATCAAGTGCGCCGACTGGGTTATCGATCTCGGGCCGGAAGGAGGTGAGGCCGGCGGAAAAATAGTAGCCATCGGAACGCCGGAGGATGTTTCCAAAAGGGCCGGAAGCTATACGGGCGAGTACTTGAGGAAAACTTTGAATCCCAAGCGCTAAATCCCAAACGCGAATACAAACCCACATTTAGTCATCATGGTCGATCAGAAAAAAATCTACCGAAATCTTCCGACCACTCCGGGCGTTTATCTGATGAAAAACGCGGCCGGCAAGGTCATTTATGTCGGCAAGGCGGTGAACCTGCGCCGAAGGGTTTCCAGCTATTTTCTGCGCTCGCAGGAAGCTAGAATCGCCATGCTGGTCTCGGAGATACGGAAGATCGATCACGTCTCGACCGACACGGCTATCGAGGCGCTGATACTCGAGTCGCAGCTCATTAAAAAATATTCGCCCTTCTACAACATCAAGGAAAAGGACGATAAGAGCTTCCTATACGTGGTCGTGACCAAGGAAGAGTTCCCCCGCGTGATTCTCGTCTATGGCAAAGAGCTGGGAGGACTATCGGCCCGTTCCACTTTCGGTCCCTTCACTTCGGCTTCAAGTATCCGCGAGGCGCTACGGATAATCCGCCGCATTTTTCCGTACAGCATCCATCCGCCGGAAAAAGTCGGTAAAGAGAAACGGCCGTGCTTTGAGTACGAGATCGGCCTATGTCCGGGTACCTGCATCAAGGCGGTCGGCCGTAAGGAATACTTGAAGACTATCAAGAATATCGAGCTGTTCTTCAGCGGAAAAAAGGAAAGGATTTTAAAATCCTTAGAGAAGGAGATGGGTGAGGCGGCGAAAAAGACCGAGTTTGAAAGGGCGGCTAAGCTGCGCAAACAAATCTTCGCTTTGAAGCACATTCAGGATGTGGCGCTAATCAGCGAGAACAAAATAGAAGGCAAACCATTCGACGCCGCTCATGGCAAGAGAGTCGAGTGCTACGACATCTCGAACATCTCCGGAACCTCGGCTGTCGGTTCGATGACGGTGTGGCAGAACGGCGAAATCAGGAAGAGCGAGTACAGACTTTTTAAGATACGCACCGTCACTGGGTCAAATGATGTTGGAATGATGAAGGAAGTTGTTTCGCGCCGCTTGAATAATCCTTGGCCTCTGCCGAATTTAATACTGGTTGACGGGGGAGTGGCGCAGGCCGCCGCGGCGCATGAGGCGCTGGTGGAAAAAGGCTTGCGCATTTCCGTCGCTGGAATCGCCAAAGGACCGGAGCGCAAGCGGAACGATTTTATAGGCCGGCTCCCAGATTGGATAGGAAAAGATGATTTAATCAGGCTGCGGGATGAGGCGCACCGCTTCGCTATCGGCTATCACCGCCGAGTGCGCGGAAAAAACCTCTTAAGCTAGCCTTTTATCGGCAGTAAATAACCAAGAAGGCGATTATGGCTAAAACTCCTGCTTGGAAAACAATGCCGCCAAGGGCCGATCTTATTTTTTTCGTCGCGTGCATCCAGACGTGAAATTTCTGCAAGGAAGTTAGAGGTTCCTCCTTAAGAACGAAGTAGATGAACTGCAAAAAATCCGGCAAGGCCCCGGCGACCGCTCCGATAAGCATAGGCACAAGCGGTAGCCCGGCGAGGTAGTGGAAGAGAAGTATAACGGCTAAGCCGATCAAGCAGTCTGATACAACCTTGAGCGCGTCCCCGAGAAAACTGCGGCCGAAGAGCACTCTGTTGCGTAGCGGGTCGGCGGGATTGCGCTCCAGAGAGGAGATTTGGTAATCCCAGTGCGGTATTGCATCCAGAGCGAAGTGGCTAAGGAATGCGAGGATGAATCCGACGGCCGGCAGCGGCGCGACCGCCGCGGCCACCAGTCCTCCGACGGCTTCGTGCGTGGCAAGCGTCATATTTTTTAAAGATAACTCCGGCGAGAACCGCGGTCAATTAAGGAATAAGGAAGGCAAGCGCTAACACTATTCTCGGCGCTGATTTATCATTCAGATAATGAAGCGTATTATCGGCCATCTGGATATGGATGCGTTTTTTGCCGCCATCGAGGAGAGGGATCGACCGAAGTTGGCCGGGTGGCCGATAGTTGTTGGCTCCGACCCGAAAGAGGGCGCCGGCCGCGGGGTTGTTTCGACAGCCAACTACGCGGCGCGGAAATACGGTATTCATTCCGCCCAGCCGATCTCGGTCGCCTGGCGGCTTTCCCAGGCTGCCGTAAACGAAGGAAAACCGGCGGCGGTTTTTTTGAGCGTGGATATGGAGAAATATTTCAGGGTCTCTGCGGAGATCGAAGAGATACTTAGAAAGAGGGTTGAGATTATAGAGAAAACCAGCGTCGATGAGGCGTACCTCGATCTAAGCTTCTGCGACAGCTACAAGCGGGCTGAGGAGGCGATGCGGCGTATTAAAGAGGAGATACGAAAGAAAGAACGGCTCACCGCTTCGGTCGGCATCGGTCCGAACAAGTTGGTGGCCAAGATCGCCTCCGACTTACAGAAGCCAGACGGAATGACAATTGTAATGGAAAAACAGGTTCAGGGATTGCTCGATATGTTGTCGGTCCGGAAGCTGCCCGGAGTTGGCCCGAAGACCGAAGCGAGATTGGAAGAGATGGGCGCGAAGACAATCCGCGACCTGCGCGGGATCTCGAAAAAAAGATTAGCCGAGAAGTTCGGCAAATGGGGTTTGGAGCTGTACGCCAAGGCGCGCGGCCTGGACGACTCTCCGGTCGCGGAGGAAAGGGAGACAAAGTCGGTAGGCGAACAGGAGACGTTCGACGAGGATACGCTGGATCCGAAATTCTTATTAAGGAAGATCGGAGAAATGGCGGAAAGCGTATTTGAAAAAATGGGGGAAGAGGGGTTTTCCGCTTTCCGCACCGTGGCGATTACCGTCAGATTTTCCAACTTCCGCACTGTCACCCGTTCGCGGACTCTGCGTCAGCCGGGCGGCGATGCCGCCTTACTGAAATTTGTGGCCACCGACCTTTTCCTGCCGTTCTTAGACAAGAGAGAGAATCCGCGCAAGAATCTCGTCCGGCTGCTGGGGGTCCGAGTGGAGAATATCGAATAGGTTATGTTTATCCGCCTGCGCGAGAATACTCCGGGCGTAAGCCTAGGGATGAGAGCGCGGCGGACCCTCCGAAGCCCGAAGAGCGAAGGAGGGTGCTTCGGCGGATT
>JAJZPD010000028.1 GCA_021811305.1 bacterium | reverse complement strand
AACATACCAGCCTCGTTCAACGTCATGGTGAACGAACTTAAAGCGCTTGGCCTTTCGGTCGAACTGGTCGGCGCTGACGAGCGGCCGGTGGAAATAAAAGAGGAAGACGACGATGAATAACGAAATGAATTTCGACGCGATTAAAATAAGCGTGGCCTCGCCGGAGGACATTCTGGCGTGGTCTTACGGAGAGGTTACCAAGCCGGAAACCATCAATTACCGCACGCAGCGCCCGGAAAAGGACGGGCTTTTCTCCGAGAGAATCTTCGGCCCGACCAAGGATTGGGAGTGTTACTGCGGAAAGTATAAGAAGGTCCGCTACAAAGGCGTGGTTTGCGACAAGTGTGGAGTCGAGGTTACTCGCTCCATCGTCCGCCGCGAGCGGATGGGCCACATCAAGCTGGCGACTCCGGTCGTGCACCCGTGGTTCTTGCGCAGCGTACCTTCAAAGATCAGCCTGGCCTTGGATGAAACTCTGGCCAAACTAGAGAGAGTCACTTATTACGCCGCGCATATCGTTACTTCTGTTGACGACACGAAGCGCAAGGAGGCGCTGGACGAAGTTAAAAAAGAGCTGAAGAGGAGAAAGGAAGAGACTTCCGAGAAGGCCGATGAGGTCGAGGAAGCGGCTGAGCGCGCCACCAACTTGCTGAAGGGATTGCGGATCGGCTTGGTTCTGGATGATTATGATTTCGAACTCCTGAAAAGATTCAGCCATGTTTTTAGCGTTTCTAGCGGTGGCGAGGGAATCAGGCAGGCTTTAAGCGCTTTGGATTTGAAGAAAGAAACTGCTGCCATCGAGAAAGAGGTGAATACAGCCAAGGACGGCTTGCGCAAGCGCAAGCTTTTGCGCCGCCTCAAATTCTTCCGCGTGATGGAAGCCAACAACACTCGCCCGGAGTGGATGGCGATGACCGTTTTACCGATCTTACCGCCGGACCTGCGCCCGATGGTCGCTTTGGACGGAGGCAGGTACGCCACCTCCGATTTGAATGATCTCTACCGCCGCGTCATCAACCGCAACAACCGTTTGAAGAAACTCTTGGAGCTGCGCGCTCCGGACGTTATCGTCGTCAATGAGAAACGCATGCTGCAGGAAGCGGTCGACGCCTTAATCGACAGCTCCATCCATGGCAACGTCAAGGCAACCGGGGCCGGCCGCCGCCAGCTGCGCTCGCTGGCCGACATGCTCCGCGGAAAGCAGGGCAGGTTCAGGCAGAACCTTTTGGGTAAGAGAGTCGATTACTCCGGCCGTTCGGTGATTGTCGTCGGACCGAGCTTGGGCTTGGATCAGTGCGGTTTGCCGAAGAAGATGGCCTTGGAAATCTTTAAGCCGTTCGTTATCAGCGGAATCATGCAGCGCGGATTGGCGCACAACATCAAGACTGCCAACCGCTTGATCGAGCAGGGCGATCCGGAGGTGTGGGAGATTCTGGAAGAGGTTATCCGCGACCGCAAGGTCCTTTTAAACCGCGCTCCGACTTTGCACCGCTTGAGCGTCCAGGCCTTCAAGCCGATTCTGACCGAAGGGCTGGCGATCCAGATCCATCCGATGGTCTGCACCGCTTTCAACGCCGACTTCGATGGAGACCAGATGGCCGTCCACCTGCCATTAAGCAGCGAAGCCCAGGCGGAGTGCGAGAGCATAATGCTTTCCAGCATCAACCTTTTGAAGCCGGCTTCCGGCGACGCCGTCGTCTCTCCGACCCAGGACATGATCTTGGGTAGTTACTATCTGACCAGGGTTTTCCCGGAGGCCAAGGGAGTCGGAAAAGTTTTCGCCGATGAGGAGGAGGCGGAGATCGCCTACGAAAACGGAGTTATCGATCTCCACGCTCCGATCAAGATCGGTAGTTTGGAGACAACTTGCGGACGCGCTATTTTTAACCGCGCTTTGCCGGAGGGGGTTGAGTACATCAACGACACGATGACTAAGTCTGCCTTGCAGAAGCTGACCAGCCGCTTAATCTACGCCTATGACGCGGAAACGATGAAGCATGTTTTGGACAAGATAAAGTCGATGGGATTTGCTTACGCCACTTCTTCCGGAATCAGCTGGGGCATGGATGACTTGGTGGTTCCGAAGGAAAAGAAAAACTTGCTCGAGGAAGCCGACAAGAAAGCCGGCCTTATCGAAGAGCAGTATCAAGCTGGTCTTTTGACCAACGAAGAAAGGCGCAGCCGCATCATCGAACTCTGGGCTAACGCCGTCTTGGAGATCAGGAAGATAGTTCCGAAATCCCTCAAAGAAAATAGCTCGGTTTACATGATCATCGATTCGGGAGCGAGGGGATCATGGCAGCAGCCGACCCAGATGATGGGTATGAAAGGGCTGGTGGTCAACCCGAAGGGTGAAGAAATCGAGTTGCCTATCCGCACTTCCTTAAAAGAGGGGCACAACGGCCTTACTTACTTCATTACTACTCACGGCTCCCGTAAGGGTCTGGCCGACACCGCGTTAAAGACGGCAGAGGCAGGTTATCTGACCCGTCGCTTAGTCGATGTCGCTCAGGACGTTGTGGTCCGTGAGAACGACTGTCGCACCAAGGAAGGCATTATTATCCTCCGCGAAGACGGAGCTGATTTTGGACACAAGTTTAGCGACCGTCTTTTCTCGCGCACCGCTTTGGAGGACGTTAAGGTCGGGAGGAAAACCGTTGTTAAGGCCGGAGAGACGATAGACCACGAAATCGCCCGGGAGATAGAGGCTTCCGACTTGCAAGAAATCGCCGTCCGCTCGCCGATCGCCTGCAAAACTTTGTACGGCGTTTGCGCCAAATGTTACGGATTGGATCTCGGAGAAAACGAGCCGGTGAAGATCGGCGAGGCGGTCGGCATTATTGCCGCCCAGTCAATTGGTGAACCGGGAACCCAGCTTACTTTGAACACCAAGCACGCCGGAGGAGCTGCCGGAAAGGACATTACTACCGGTTTGCCGAGAGTGGAGGAGCTTTTCGAGGTTCACACCCCGAAAGGAAAAGCCGTCTTGGCTCCGGCCGGAGGAAGCATTGCCGACGTCGAAGAAAAGGGAATGAACAAAGTCATTCACTTCGTTCCGCACAAGGGTAAGCCGGCTCAGTTCACCGTTACCAGGCGCACTGCGATCCTGCCCAAGGAGGGGGAGATCGTGGAGGCCGGCGATTCGCTGACCGAGGGAAGCATCGACCTGAAAGAGTTGATGGAACTGAAGGGCAAGGAGGCGGTTTACCGCTACCTGATTCGCGAGGTGCAGCGCATCTATGTTTCCGAGGGTAACTCAATCAACAACAAGCACATCGAAGTGATCGTCCGCCAAATGTTTGGACGGGTCAAAGTTGTTGTCAGCGGCGACACCGATTTCGTCCCTGGAGACGTCGTCGACAAGTCGAAGTTCCGTGAGGTGAACAAAGATATGAAGGCTCTCGACCGCGAACCGGCCAAAGCCGAGGAGGTTCTCTTAGGAACCACTAAGTCTGCTTTGGCTGCCGACGGCTGGCTGTCCGCTGCCTCCTTCCAGGAGACTGCCCGCGTTCTGACTAACGCCGCAATCGAGTCGCGCGTTGACCAGCTTCGCGGATTGAAGGAAAACGTCATCATCGGCCGCCTGTTGCCGATCGGGCATCACGGGGAAGCGAGGCCGAAATTCATTGAAGAAAAGGAGCGGCCGGCGGCCGAGGCAGCCGCCCAAGCCGAGGAATAACGGTTTTATGATTCGGCTCTTTTGTAGCTGAATCATTGACCGGGAGGGGTCTTTCTGATACCATGAGCCAGATGGAAAGCGAGAAAAAGAATTACGAGATATCCTTTTTACTAAAGGAGGAGAACGACGTTGAGGCCGTTTTGAAGCATCTCTCGCAGATTGGAGCCGAGATATTGAACGAAGGAAAAATCTCCGAAATCAAATTGGCTTACCCGATAAAAAAGTTAAATTCGACTTATTTCGGGTGGCTGCATTTCGCGGCTCAGCCGGACGGGGTAGTGAAGCTGAACTCCGCATTGAAACTGGAGGGCCGCGTTGTGCGCTACTTGATTATCACTCCGCCGATTACCAAAACCGAGAAGAAAAAAGCTCCGCGATCGACTGAAAAAAATGAGGAGCAGCCGGCTTCTCCCATGGCCGAGTCCGCTACTAGCGAGATTTCCAACGAAGAGCTGGAAAAGAAGCTCGAAGAGATCCTCAAATAAACAAGGATGAACTTAAATAAAGCTTTTATTATAGGCAATCTGACCCGCGACCCCGAGCTGCGCCAGACTCCGGGCGGACAGGCGGTTTGCACTTTCGGCGTGGCTACCAACAGCTACTATACTGATAAAAGCGGCGGCCGCCAGACTAAGACCGAGTACCATAACATAGTTTTGTGGGGAAGGCAGGCGGAGCTGGCTAACCAATTCTTGACCAAGGGCAGCAATGTCTTTATCGAAGGGCGGCTCCAGACCAGAAGCTGGGAAGGCAAGGATGGGCAGCAGCGGAAGACGACTGAAATCGTCGGCGAGCGCGTCCAGTTCGGCCAGAGGCCGGGTGGAGGCGGCAGCCCGAGCGTTCGCCCGAGGGAGGACGAAAATATTCACGCGGCAAGCGTCGACGCCGAACCGGTTGAAGAAATCCCGGTCATCGACATCGACGCCGACGATATCAAGCCGGAAGATTTGCCATTCTAAGCAAGTTCTAGTAAGCTCTAAAAATCAATGATGAAAAGCGAACAATGTTTTTTCTGCTCGCAGGGAGCGAAGCAGATCGATTATAAAGAGACGGAAACCTTGAGGAGGTTTGTTTCACACCAGGCGAAGATTATTGACCCCCTTCACACCGGGACGTGTTCTAAGCACCAGCGGCTGCTGGCTCAGGCGGTGAAGCGCGCCAGGTATATGGGGCTTCTGCCGTACACGAAGTAAGGGCAACGGATGTTACCGTTGCTTTTACTTTTTAGCTTTAAGTTTTGCGCTTCTCTCTTAGACACTCATTTTTTATTGACCTGAGGACGATAATGGATATATCTTTCTAGTATTATATATGGCGATTGATTTAGCAATTTTCAATTCGTTTTACGCTTTTGCCACCAGTGTTCCGTACTTGGAATGGATTTACATTTTCCTGGCCAGCTATCTGCCGTATCTGATCGTCGCGGCTTTTTTGTACGAACTGATAAAAATTTCTGACGCCAAGAAAAAGATTTATATCTTTCTGCTTTCCGTCTTGGCGGTGGTCGTATCCCGCGGCATAGTGGCCTATGCTTTCGATTTTTTCTTACACCGCTCTCGTCCTTTTGTCGCATTGGGGATTTCACCGTTGATCAGCCAGGGAACAACCTCTTCCTTCCCGTCCGGCCATATGAGTTTCCTGATTCCGATCGCGTTGGCGTCGTTTTTGATCGACCGAAGGCTGGGGATTTGGCTCAGCTCTTCCGCTTTTATAGTCGGGCTGGCCCGTATAGCGGTCGGAGTGCATTGGCCCTCGGATATCTTGGGAGGTATTTTAATTGGTGCCCTAACCTATTTACTGGTTTATAAATTACTGCCGAACTCTGAGGGAAAAGCGCAAAACGCAAAAGAACCGGTAACGAACGGCTAGTCGGTGTTTTTCGCTTTTAGCTTTTAGTTTTGCGTTTTTATCTTTGCGCTTTTCGCATTGCGTTTCTATATTAGATAGATGGACGAAAAAAGCAGAAACACTCTTTCGCTCTGGATGGTGATCGCGTTCCGCATCTTCCGCAGCATAGCCGCCGGAATGATCGCCATCGATTTTCCTTATCTAGTTTTATCCAAGCTCCATTACGGATCGCTTTTCTTGGGGGAGGTTTATACGGCGGCGATCATAGCCGGAGCTTTCCTGGGGTTGGCTGTCGGATACTTGGCTGACATAACCAACCGCAAGAACGCGCTTCTTATCGTAAGTTTGATGCTCCCCTTAAGTTCCGGCCTGATTTATTACTTCCATTATCCATGGATCTTGTTTCTTGCGGCCATTCTGGGGACGTACTCTGCCACCGGTTCTTTGGCCGGCGGCGGCATCGGCGGCATGGCCGCTCCGCTGCAAAACGCTTTACTGGTAGACCTGACTCAGCCGGAAAAGCGTACCAGGTATTTTTCCATAATCATGTTCTTTTCCGGCGGCACAGCGGCATTGGGATCTCTCTTGGCCGGCGTGGTCAGCGAGGAGAATATCTTCTTTATTGCGACTTTGATCGGGTTGATTTCAGCCCTCTTTCTCTTGCCGATCAAGGATCCGTTCCGCCCGGAAAAAATTTCTAAGGTTAAAAATAAGGTAACGATAGGCAAGTTCACCGTTACCGGGATGCTGAACGGATTCGCTCAGGGTTTGGTTACACCGTTCTTGATTCCGTTTTTCATCATCGTTTATCATCTTCCCATAAAAGAAATGTCTTTTTATTCCTTTATCAGCGGCGGGCTGGGTGCCTTGTCCCTTCTTTTGTCTCCTTTGTTGGATAAAAAATTAGGTTTTCTGAAGAGCATAATTTGGACGAGGGGAATCGGCGCCGCGGCAACGGTTGTGATGCCGATTTTTCGCCTCCTTCCTGTTTCGCTTTCCATTTACTTCATTATGCCGGCCCTGCGAATCGTTTCCGCTCCGATCCAACAGTCAGCTTTGACTAAAATGGTCGAGAACGACGAGGTCGGGCGAGCGTTGGGTGTCAACCAAATGGCGCGCATGCTGGCCTCCTCGGGAGCAACCTCGCTTACCGGTTACCTCTTCGACCTTAGCGACATACCGTTGCCGTTTTATATTTACGGCGTGGTGATAGGAATCAATATTCTGCTCTATCAGGCATTTTTTGGCAAGGAAAAAACTATAAGAAGCGATTGATTAACGCCGGTCAAAAACCGCTAGATACGGCTTACTTCCAGATCAGCTTATCGATGCCGATTTTTTCCGGAATGCGATTGAGATAGGGGATGTAAGGAAAGGTGAGCAGGAAGAGGAAAACTAATCCGAGGATCTCGGCGCCGTCCCTATCCTGGTTAGGATCATTGGCTAGGATGGTATTGTCTAAAAAGCCGATCGGAGCCAGCCACCAGGCGCCGGGGGGAAGTAGTCCCGTTTCTTCCCTGACCATTCCGTACTGCTCGGTGGTCATGTTCAGCTTTTCCGCCTTCGCCTCCAGGACGCCGGTGTCAGAAAGGAAGCGTTCGACGTAGGTTCCGTTCAATCCATTGCTCGGCGCGCCCTGGAGAGAGTTTTGATATAGACCACTTTTAGCCATTACGACCAGCGAGCTCACAATCGGCACGACAGGGTTGGTTTGGGTCGGATCGGTATTGATGACTCCTCCGCCGCTAAAATAGCTTAAAGCCTGCGACATCTCTTGGTTTTGCCGGCCGGCGGGTTCCTGGTTAAAAGAAGTCATTAGATTATTTCCGCCGGCAATCTGCGCGTATTGATCGTAGGGATCCGTTATATAGATCGAGCGCGTGTCGTAAGTGTACGGGTCGATATTATCGAGGTAGGTGGCGGTCCCTGAGGTCCGATTCATCTCGCTAAGCAAGGTAGTGGCCATAAGCTGTGGATCGCTGTCGGCTACCGTTTTGATGGTCGTTGGTATGATCAAAGGAGAGGGGAAAGCGAGAGCCAGGGCGATGATGACCGCGGTCAAGACAAAACCTCGCATGAACAAAATATTGTGGTTGGCCGGAACCATGCGGTACTTCGCGTCCGAGCGATACGGCTTGGCGATGTCCATGACCCTGACCAAGAAGTAGTGGAGCGAAAGAACGGCGAATATCAGAAACGGGATAAGGATGATGTGGATTCCGTAGATCTGCGCATAGTTGAGGTTGTTTATAAAAATGCCCAATCCGCTGCCATTAAAAAGATCAGCGCCTTGCAGTGTGCGCCACTGCGAAGAAAAATCGCCGCGCAGACCGTAGCCGAACTCAGCCTCGAAAAGTATCAGGAAAAAGAGGATTATTCCCAGAACCCAGGTCAACTTTCTTCTGCCTTTAAAGCCCGAGGTGAGGAAGACCACTATTCCGTGGAGGATCACGAAAAAGATGAAGGCTTGGGCCGCCCAAAGGTGGATGCTGCGGAAAATGAGACCGGCGCGCGTCGTCAACCACCAGTTGGGGCCGAAGAAAACCATAACTAAGCCGGAGAGCGAGACGATTACAAACGAAGTGAGCGAGAGGAAGCCGAGCGAGTAGAAGATCTTGTTCCCGTAAGACGGGACCTCCTGGATCATCAGATTTCTTAACGTCTTCCACGGAGAGATGTTTTGCTCTCCGGCTTGCGAAGCAGTTTCCATTTGTTTTAAATTAACTTTTTAACCTCTTGAGGTCAATGCAGAAGCGCAAAGCGCATACTAAGCGCAAAAGGAAAAGCTAAAAGCAAAAAACAATAACGTAGTTCTCTTGCGCTTTAAGCTTTGTGCTAAATCCCAAGCACGGAATCCTAAATCCGAAACAAACTCCAAATTCCAAACAACAAACTTCAAACACGGAAGTATTTCGTATTTATGATTTATGATTTGTTTAGGATTTCGGATTTAGGGTTTTCGTTGTTTTTTATCCGCCTGCGCGAGAATACCCCGGGCGTAAGCCTAGGGATGAGAGCGCGGCGGACCCTCCGAAGCCCGAAGAGCGAAGGAGGGTGCTTCGGCGGATTCCGCGAAGAAATGTGAGATACCGCGGGCGTAAGCCCGTGGAGCTTCATTTT
>JAJZPD010000027.1 GCA_021811305.1 bacterium | reverse complement strand
CCCCGCCGGTAGCCGAGCCGGAGACATTCAGGGTGACGCTGCCGTTAAAGGTCGTATCCAAGTTGCCAGAGTCGTCTTCGGCGCGGATGGTGACGGAGGCGGGAGCGTCAACTGTTGCCGGTCCCGGAGAAAGGATCACAAGCCTAGTAGCCACGATCGGCGCGGAGGAAACTGTTAAGGAGTCGGTCGCATCAGCGATCCCTGCCGCGCCGTCGGGGGCGGAGGAATTGTCGGAGGCGGTGATGGTATAAACGCCGGAAGTCGCCTCTTCATACCAAAAGTTTGTTGAGGCGGCTCCGTTAGGAATCGCCACCGAAACGAGCGGCGAGGTACCGGTGGCGGTAGAAAAGAAGCTGCCCGTACCGCTAACCGGCGAAGCGTATAGATAAACGGTCTGATCGCTCAAAGTAACCGCATTGCCGAACGAATCTCTTCGGTTCACCGCGTATCCGGCACGCGTCCCGGCGGCAATCATTCCCGGGTGATTCAAGAAAAACGTCGCAGCCGGTCCAGGATTGATTTGCAGCGCGTCGGTCGCGTCGGTTATGCCTGCCGCGCCGTCGGGGGCGGAGGAATTGTCGGAGGCGGTGATGGTCGGCATTCCGGCGAGGGTATCGTAATACCAGAAAGCGGCCGACGAGGTTCCGGAGGATATGCTTATCGAAGTAATAATGTTACCACCTGCTGCCGAGTCGTAAAATTTTTTACTGGTGCTGGTTGAGTTGCTGTAGGGATAAACCGTACTAGTTGCGGCAGTTACCAAGTTTCCATACCGGTCGGCTCGGCTGACCGCGTAAGCCGCGCGGTCGCCGGCAATGATGCTTCCGGGGTGGCTCAAAATAAACTGCGTGACTGCCCCCGGCGCAAAGACCGCCTGCGCAGTCGAGGTGACGCTTAATCCAGTTCCCTCGGTGTCTGTTAATGAAAGATCGACGGTCTCGGCGACCGTATCGGCGATATTTTTCGTTCCAGTGCCATTAGTAATGTTAACCAGTCCTCCGCCGGTAGCCGAGCCGGAGACGTTTAAAGTAACTCCGCCGTTATAAGTGGCGTCTACCGTCCCCGATGCCAGCCGAGCCTCGATCGTCACCGTAATCGGCGCATCAACCGTCCCATCCGCGGGCGGAATTATGACGAATTGCGTTGCCGACGGAGCAGGAGCGGTGACGGTAAGGGTGAGAGAGTTTGAGGTTCCTCCTCCTGGGGTCGGGTTGGTGACGGTGATCGAGGATGTTCCTGAGGAGGCAATGTCTGCAGCGAGGATGGTGGCCGAAATTTGGGTAGAAGAAGCGAAGGTGGTGGCTCTCGGGGAGCCGTTGATGTTGACCACCGAGTTCGAGACAAAGTTGGTGCCGGTGACAGTCAGGGTGAAGTTCGATCCCCCGGCAGTGGTCGAGGTCGGAGAAATGGCCGAGATGGTTGGGACGGGGTTAGTGACGGTAAGAGTAAGGGAGTTTGAGGTTCCTCCTCCTGGGGTCGGGTTGGTGACGGTGATCGAGGATGTTCCTGAGGAGGCAATGTCTGCAGCGAGGATGGTGGCCGAAATTTGGGTAGAAGAAGCGAAGGTGGTGGCTCTCGGGGAGCCGTTGATGTTGACCACCGAGTTCGAGACAAAGTTGGTGCCGGTGACAGTCAGGGTGAAGTTCGATCCCCCGGCAGTGGTCGAGGTCGGAGAAATGGCCGAGATGGTTGGGACGGGGTTGCTTACCGTTATAGCATTGCTTAAAGCCGAGGTTATTCCGGGAGAAGTAGCGCAGATCTTAATGCTCTCTCCGTAAGAGTAGCTCATCGCGGTATAAGCGATTATTCCGGAAGAGACGGTCGAAGTGCTGGCGGCAGGAGTGGAAGTCAGTGTCCCGGTGCCGTTAACGCCGGAGCAAGTCTCTGTGGAAAGCTTTGGGACAAGCGTCACGGTCGAAACATTATCCGCGGTCTCGATGTTGCCGAACTGGTCTTCGATCGCCACGGTCGGCTTAATTGAGAAATCGGCATTGACGGTGGCGGAACTCGATGGCTGAACCGTGAAAACTGCTTTATTTTTGATTCCCGGAACCTCGGCCAATGTTCCGAAATTGGTCGTGCCTGTCACATTGTTGATGACCGACGTTCCGCTCTTCGTAATATTCCCCGTGGCGAGCGGCGTTCCGGCCGACGGCCGCACTTGGATTCCGGACCAGGTGATGGCATTAATGCAGCCGCCAGAGGAGGAGCGCGTTATGGAAATGGTAATGGTAGTCTGAGTCGGCGTCACGGTTTGCGAAGTTGCGCCGTTAATTAGTAGTGCACGTGACCCGCCACAGTTGCCGCCCACATTGCTGCGCGTGGCGGTAACGCTGTTAGTCGTAGTGCTAAAAACGAATCCGGACGGAACGTTGAATATGATTGTGCCCGTACTGATATCTCCGTTTGCGCCCTCGGTTAGAATCGGCCCGGTTAGCGAAGTAAAAGTTCCGCCAGTCGTATCGGCCGAGATAGCCGAGCCGCCTGTTGCCGGCGTAACGGTTGCAGCGGCCAATGCGGCTGTAATAAATGAAAAGACTACGGCGACCGCGGCGGCCGTCGGCAGAAGTGTTTTTGAGAAGAAGCGAAGCATTGGCATGCTTGATTATTTTAGCTGTTAAGCCTGACGATCTCGTATGTCAGCGCCGTGGCGAAGGGAACCCATAAGGCATAAGGGAGGAGAAAGTAAGCGACCTTTTTTCCGACGGTGCGCATGCCGTCCAAAAGCAGCAGGACCGTCGCCTCCAAGACCATCATTTCTCCGAAAGAAGCAGCCAGGTTGTGCAGTCCGAAAAACAAGTAGCTCCAGCCGATATTGAGCAATCCGTTCAGCACAAATAATCCTATGAGATAAGGGCGGCGCTTATTTCTCTTCTTCTCCCAGGTTAAAACGGCAGCCCAGGCGGCAAGAACAAAGATTATGCTCCAGACAGCGCTAATTACCCACCCCGGAGGAGTCCAGGACGGGAGGAGGATCGACTCGTACCAGAGCATTCCGCCCTTCGTAATCCAACTTCCAATGACAGCTACCAGCAAAACCAAGAACGGTATGACGACGTAGCTTAACTTCACTATTCCATTATAGCATCTTCCATCTGTGGAAAACTCTCCTCCTTCTGTCGAAGCTGCCTGGCAAGCAGATAAAAAATAACAAAAGTCAAAGCATCAGAGAGCAAGCAGTACTGGCAGAAGGCCCGCAGTTCGGTGGCTTGGATATAAATAAGATACAGCGAGAAAAGCGAAGCTAGGCCGGAGATCGCCGCCAGCGTAATTAGAACCGGACGCCGTTTTTCGTTAAAAAAATAAAAGGCTAAGCCGGAAAGTATGGCTAGATAAAAAGCCAGTCCTAAGAGCGCAACCGGCACGCCGAGGATCGACGAAAAGGCGCTCGTCGTCACCAAGTTGCACTTGGAGATCGCGGCGCAGACTAAAGCCGACCCGCTATAGTGCGCCTCGGTTAGGTACGCCATGTCGACTAATCCTAAGAAAGAGGCGATGAATAAGACCTCCGCCGCCCTTTTAAATTTCCAGTTTTTAAGCATTTGGAGAACATATCCAAAATAGCAGAAGCGGCGGGCGGCGACAATATCCGTCTATCTCCTCGAAACAGCTGGGCTGTCTTTAAGATAAAACCTCCAGCGCCGCGAACTCCAGTATGGCCCGGCATAATCGATGCCGATTCTTTTCGCGCGAACAATGTCTTTGAGATCGATCTTCTCGCCGCGATCTTCGAGCCATAATCTTCTAGAAGAGGTTACATCTTCTCCGTGGAATGATTTGTTCAGCCGGAGGTAGCGGCAAAGCTTGCCCGGGCCGCTGGCAATTCTCCCTCCCTCCGGAACTTCCAGAGCGCGAAGCAAAACGCACTGTGGTTCTCCTTCGTTTCCGGTGACGAGGTTCATCTGCCAGTGCATTCCGTAAACTAGGTAAACGTAAGCATGGCCGCCGCGCTGGTACATTACTTTGTTGCGCGGGGTTACCTTCCCGCCGAAGGAGTGGGCGGCGCGGTCTTTCGGACCCGCATAAACCTCGACCTCGACGATCCGGCCAAATATCTTCTTCCGGCCGATTCTTCGCACCACGAATTTTCCAATGAGGCTTTCGGCGATTTTGACCGACCGCTCGCCGTAAGTCTTATCCTTGTCCGGGCGCACAAAAAAAGAGCGGCTCAGACGCTTCCCTTTTATGGTTTTAGTATTTTTAAAATCTTCACGCTTCATATTAAAAAGCCGCCGGAGAAAAATAGAACTTAGTCTGATTCCCCCGTTGAAAGAAACTGATTATAAATTGCGCAAACGCGCCATTAACGCGTCTATCTCAATGTAAAATTTTTCAATAGGTCCGTTGTTATCAAGGACATATTTAGCAGCGTTCATAACCTCGCGAATTTTTTGCTCCGGCTCCTGCTGAGATTCGCGGACGAAATCATCCCACGTCTTGGCGCGATCATCGGCGTTTTCCGACCGTTGCGTAATCCTTACATAGCGCGTGCGCGCGTCGGCGTCGACGGCCACAATCACGAAATTGGAGAATTCTTTCAAATATTCTATGTCGCTCAGGCGGCGTATGCCTTCCGCCACGATTAGCGGCGCTGACGCGCTAATGAGATCCTGGACAATCGCCTTTGACATCACGTTTTCGCCAAATAACTGCCGCACTGCGGTGGAAAGCTTTTGCAGATTTTCGCGCGTCGCCTCCTGATGGAGCCTGGCTAAGATATCGCGTAGCATGCTGGAAAATTTATACGGCTCGGCTCCGTATTTTTTTGCCAGGTAGTCAGTGGCGGTTGTTTTTCCGGAAGCTATCTCTCCCACCAATCCGATAATAAGGGGTCGCTTACTGTCGGTCATAAGTTTCAACCGCATCGTCAAAATATTCGCACGAAATTCCCACCTCTTTAAACAGCCGCTCGCTTTCTCCTCCGGCGTGGTATTTTTTTTCGCAGACAACGCGGGTGATGCCGGCGTTGATGATTATCTTCGCGCAGGTGGAGCACGGCGTCATTTTGCAGTACAGCGTCGCGGAGTTAATAGACATACCGAGCTTTGCGGCTTGCGCTATGGCATTCTGTTCGGCGTGAGTTGTCCTGGTGCAATGCTGTGTGACGCTTCCGTCCTCATGAACCATTTTTTCCATTTTATGACCGACCTCGTCGCAATGCGGCAGGCCTCTCGGAGATCCGACATAGCCGGTCACCAATATCTGTTTGTCTCTGGTGATTATGCAACCGGAACGGCCTCGATCGCACGTAGCGCGGCTGGCGACAGCGCGGGTAATTTCCATAAAATACTCATCCCACGAGGGACGCTGGTGCGTATCCATAGTGCCTAAAAGGGTATCACAACGCCTTAGCGTTTCAAGTCAATAATGAACTACGCACTGCAAGCGGTGCGGTAGTTCACTACAACTCGGCTTCTCCGTCCTGGCCAGACTCCAATTCGGATTTTAACTTCTGAAACTCGTTTTCCGCCTCTTTCAGCTCGCCGCGGCAGAATTTGATAAGTTCCACTCCCTCTTTGAATTTCGCCAGCCCGCTTTCCACATCGATCTGGCCGGAATTAAGCTCAGCCACGATTTTTTCCAAGTTCTTTATTGCCTCCTCTAATTTGATTTTCTCGGTGTTAGCCATCTTTTTATTTTTCTATCTTCGTTACTTTCGTTTCCGCTCGCCCCTTACTGAAGCGGATCTTTAATTCGTCTCCGATTTTAACATCCCTCGCGTCTTTTACAACTTTGCCGGACTCGGTGTAGGCCAAACTATATCCTCTTTCCAAGACCGCTTCGGGATTAAGCGGAGAAAGCGCAGCCTGTAGCACTTCCAGCCTTTTGTTTTCATCGGCCAATAAAACGGCGATCCGGTTACCGACTTTTTCCGCTGCCGATGCGACCGCGTTCTTCCAAAGCAGGGTTTGGCGTTCGTAAAGGTGGAACGAGTCGGAGAATTTTCGGGCCAGCTCGTCGAAACGGATGAAGATCCTTCCCAGTCCGCGATGCATTTCGGAAGAAAGGTGAGAAACGGCGAAAGAAGCCTTGTCCAAGGAACGCTGGAAAGCCTCGACGATGCGCTCGGCTTGCCGCTGCGCCTGGACGCCGCTTTCACCGATAATCGCCTCGATGCGGCGGGCCATAATCTCTCCGCTTTCATCTATCTTACGAAGCGTTTCCTCGCGTTGCCTGGTTAGGAATTGGGCGACTGCGGTCGGCGTAGAAAAACTGCGGTCGGCGACCAGATCGGCGATGCTTTCGTCTTTTTCGTGCCCGATGCCGGTAATGAGCGGCAAGCGCGAAGCTACGATCGCCTCGGCGATCTTTTCCGAATTGAAAGTCTTCAGATTCTCCGCTCCCCCGCCGCCTCTGATCAGAACCAAGAGGTCCAGCTCCGGGCGGTTCTGGTTAAACCAGCGGATAGCGGAAACGATCGAACTTTCGGCATAATCTCCCTCTACCCGCACGTCGCGCAGGAAAGTGGAAAATCCGTAATTGCCGAGGTTTTTTTTGAAATCGGTCACGGCCGCGCCGGCTTCGGAAGTAATGAGGCCGATATTGCGGACCAAAGGTGGGACCGGCCGCTTGCGGGCCTGGTCAAAATAACCCTTAGCCTCCAGCTTCTTCTTCAGCGCCTCTAGCGCCTTCAGCCAAGCACCCTCGCCTACCGGCTCGATAGCCGAGACCTCCAGGCGGAAAAACCCACTGCGATGGATATTCGGCCATCCGGAAATAATCACCTCAGCTCCTCCTTCTAAGAGGTGCGAAAAATACTCCAGGTTGCGGCTGCCGATGAAGCACTGGATAGCCGCTTCTGCCGCCTCGCGGTTCGTATCCTTTAGAGTAAAAAAAGCGAATCCGGCGCGCCGATTTATCTCGCCGAGCTCGCCGCGCACCTTGACTAGCCGCAAAGAGCGCAGGGCGGCGTTGGCGGCGGCAATGAACTCGCCGACCATAAACACCTTTTCTTTTACATCTTCCTCCGGCTCCGCTTGCGACAGACTAAGATCGGAGGCGGCGCGAGGACCGCCGTCCAGCAATCCCAGCACCTCGGCGCCGTATTTGGAAATCTTGTTGTCACCCCAGCCTTTTACGCTCCTCAGCTCTTCAAGAGAGGAAGGCTTGGTCGCTGCGGTCGCCTCGAGCACCGCGTTGGTAAAAACGCGGTACAGCTCGACGCCTTCGCGCGCGGCCTGCTGCCTGCGCCACTCGCGCAGCCTTTCTAGCAGTTCTCCACCTCCGAAAAGCGAGGAGTTCTCCATCGCGCTAGAAGCCGAGTTTTTCGTTAACAAAGATCAATGTCACCTTCCGGCTTGGCATGATTTCTCTTTCAAAAACAAGCCAGCGGCCAATGATGCTGCCCTGAGCTCCAGTGCTTTTCATTCTCTGATCCTCTAGCGGGAAGACGTAAGTTTTAACCCGGTCAAAAGCCGCGTTCAGATCGCCGACGATTTTCTGGGCGCCAACCACCCAGATAACGTTGGGGCTGGTAAAAGCATATGACGGAATCTGGCTGCCGCTGGCGCTCGCCACCAGCACCTCGCCGTCCTTAGTGACCGCATGCACGCTGCCAAGAAAGTAGTCGGCCAAGACGCTCTGCTTCCTGAGTTCGTTTTGTTTGTCGGGATCGGTTTCGGCGACTATCTCATCCTTTAGGTTCTTCCACGAATGGTTTTTCGAGACAAGCAAGTCGCTGAATCCGATCTCGTTCAAGGTCGTCGAGCCTCCGGTCATAACCGAAGCTCCGGCGGGAATCATTTCCTTAATCTTTTCCAAAGCCTCTTCCTTGGTGTTGACCAAGAGAGCTTCGACATTCCGCTCCTTTAAAGCGCTAATGGTCTCCTGGACCACTTCTGGACTAGCTAATTGATCGTAAGTCATTGATTAGTTTTGTTTTTTTTATTTATTCGCCCATTTTTTAATCTCTTCGTAAGAAGCTTCTCCGCAAAGCCACTCATCGGTTTCGGTATTATAGAGGAAAGGGACTCCGCCGCAAAATCCGCGGTCGTATTCCTGCATTTTGGCGGAATTTTCTTCGTTGTGCCAGACCTCGTAAGACGCCACCTTGACTCCGGTCTCCTTCTCCAGTCGCTCCAAAAGAGGTTTGATCTTCAGGCAGTGCGGGCATTCCTTTCCATAAAACTCTAGTAAGTTGGACATTTTTTAAAAAATATATTGCTTTGGCGACTTTTTTAATTATAACCTGATATTAAAAACCGGCCGAGCAGGCCGCCTCACTTGGCTCGCTCGAACCGGTTTCTAATTACTGTCAGGTCCCGTCCAGCTCTTTCCCGGCTAGTAACCAGGTGGGTAGGCTCAACTCCAGCCCTCAGGCCGAAGCGCTATTGCCCTCCCGTGAGCTAACTATTTGATCCGGAAATAGTGGACGGGACACACACATTATACACCTGAAAAATTAAATCCTAAATCCGAAACATAAACCAGATATTGGCAAAGTATCAGCGCAGAAATAAGCGCAAAACTAAAAGCTAAAAGCGAAAAATAGAGACTAGCAACTAGTCAAATCCGAAACTCTAAATTCGAAATACTAAACAAATCACAAATAACAAATCATAAATACGAAACACGTTCGCGTTTAGGGTTTGTTATTTGGAATTTCGAATTGTTTCGGATTTAGTATTTCGGATTTCGGATTTTTAGAACATTATCTCCTCCTCGGCGCGGCGGTAGGCGTGGATCTCCTTCTTGGAGAACCAGAGATTAAGCTCGTTCTTCGCCTCGGTCGGATTGCCGGAAGCATGGACGACATTGTGGACCGAGCGCTTCTCCAAGTTGCCGAGGATGGCGGAATCGACGGAATAATCGCCGCGGATCGTGCCCATCTCAGCCTTGGCCGGGAGAGTGTGTCCGACGATTTTGCGCACCATGTCGATGGCGTGCACTCCCTCGATGGCCACCGCGGCGACCGGACCCGACATCCAATATTCGAAGAGCCACTCTCTCACCATCTTGCCGATCTTCGCCGGGTCGGTGGTGCCGACGTACTTGTTGGGGTCGAGCTTGTTTTTCACGTAATCCTCCAAACTCTTATTGCCGACGGCCTCCAGCCACTCCTGGCTCTTCGGCAAGTGCTGGTCGATAGTCTTCCG
>JAJZPD010000026.1 GCA_021811305.1 bacterium | reverse complement strand
CATTTCGTTATTCATCGTCGTCTTCCTCTTTTATTTCCACCGGCCGCTCGTCAGCGCCGACCAGTTCGACCGAAAGGCCAAGCGCTTTAAGTTCGTTCACCATGACGTTGAACGAGGCTGGTATGTTGGGTTTCTTGATTTCTTCTCCGCGGATGATCGCCTCGTAAGCGGCGCCTCTTCCCGGAACGTCGTCGGATTTGATGGTCAGCATCTCCTGCAAAGTGTTCGGAGCGCCGTGGCCTTCCAAAGCCCATACCTCCATTTCTCCGAAGCGCTGCCCTCCGAGCTGCGCCTTGCCTCTCAACGGCTGCTGGGTAATGAGCGAGTACGGACCGACCGAGCGCATATGCACCTTGTCGACGACCATGTGGTCCAGCTTCATCATATAGATGACGCCGACGGTCGCCTGGCGGTCGAACGGCTTCCCGGTGCGTCCGTCATACAGAGTTACCTGACCAGACTCCGGCAAACCGGCTTTTTTCAATTCCTCCTTAATCTGCGTTTCGGTAGCTCCGGAGAAGACCGGAGTGACGGCGCGGTAGCCCAAAGTCTTGGCCGCCCATCCCACGTGGGTTTCAAGAATCTGACCGAGGTTCATGCGAGACGCTATACCCAGCGGATTCAGGACGATATCAACCGGAGTGCCGTCCTCGAGGTACGGCATATCCTCAACCGGCCGGACCTGGGAAACGACGCCCTTGTTGCCGTGCCTTCCGGCCATCTTGTCCCCTGATTGTATGTTGCGGAGTTCGGCAACCTGCACCTGGATGCGGGAGATAACTCCCGGCTCAAGCTTGTCGCCCTTCTCGCGCGATAAGATCTTCACTCCGACCACGCGTCCGGACTTGCCGCTCGGCAGATAAAGCGAAGTGTCTTTGACCTCGCGGGCCTTCTCGCCGAAGATCGCCTGTAAGAGCTTCTCTTCCGGCATCAATTCGCTCTCGCCTTTCGGAGAGATCTTTCCAACCAGAATATCCCCTCCCCTGACTTCGGCGCCGATGCGGACTACTCCATCTTCGTCTAAGTCTTTAAGTTTGTTTTCGGAAATGTTCGGAATGTCGGGAGTGGTGATTTCTGGTCCAAGCTTGGTGTCGCGGACATCGATCGAGAAGTCCTCGATATGGATCGAAGTATAGCGGTCCTCCATTTGGACCCTTTCGGAAACGACCACGGCATCCTCGAAGTTAGCCCCGTCGAAAGGAACGAAGGCCACCAATAAGTTTTGCCCCAAGGCGATGACGCCGTTGTCAGTCGCAGTGGAATCGGCCAGAACCTGCCCTTTCTTCACCTTCTCCCCCTTCGCGACGATCGGCCGCTCGGAGATGACGGTGTTCTGGTTACTCATCTTGAACTTGTTCAAATCGTAGCGGCGGGACTTGCCTTCGTCGTTCTTGATAACAATATGGTCGGCGTCAACGTCGGATACGACGCCGACGAAGTCAGCCATCGGCAAAGCCCTGGCGGCCTGAGCGGCGGACTCTTCGACGCCGGTGCCGACGTACGGAGCCTGCGGAATCAAGCATGGAACGGACTGCCGTTGCATGTTCGAAGCCATCAAAGCGCGGTTAGCGTCGTCGTGCTCCAGGAAAGGAATCATCGAAGTCGAGATGCTGACCAGCTGGTTGGAGGCGACCTCGATAAGGTCCACCTCTTCGCGGTCGCAGATTCCCGGCTCTCCTTTGATTCTCGCCTCGATGCGCTTGTCGGTGATCATTCCTTTCTCGTCGAACTTTGTCTCGGCGCCAGCAATCTTATACTTTTCCTCTTCGATGGCATTCAGCCAAACAACCTCGCCCGTCACCTTGCTGTTTTTAACGCGGATGTACGGGGTTATTAAGAATCCATGCTCGTCGAGCTTGGTGAAGCTGGACAAGTGGTTAACTAATCCGATGTTATGCCCCTCCGGGGTCTGAATAGGACAAATCCTCCCGTAATAGGAGTGGTGAACGTCTCGGACGTCGATGCCGGCGCGCTCCCTAACCAATCCTCCGGGGCCCAAAACCGTAAGCAGTCTCTTGTGCTCTATCTCCGCCAGGATGTTTTCCTGCTCGGCGAACTGCGAAAGCTGTGAAGAGGAGAAAAACTCCTCGACCACCGCCGAGATCAGGCGCGAGTTGACCAGGCCACCCGGTTCCAGCGTTTCATAGGTGCCAGCCGCCATCTTGTCCTGGACGTTGCGGCGTAGCCTGGCGAATCCGATTCGAAGCCTTCCCTGCAGCAGCTCGCCGACGGTTTTCATGCGGCGGTTGCCCAGGTGGTCGATGTCGTCGGAAACGGCATTAGAGTCGGCATTCAATCTTGCCAGCTCGCCGATAATCCTCTTCAAGTCGTCCAAAACCACCAACCGGCTGTCGGAGGCGCCGTTAAGCCGCTGGTTGACCTTGAAGCGGCCGACCGCACCCAAATCATAGCGATCCAATTGGCTGAAGATCGCGTCGATAACTCTCTTCGCGTCCTCGACGCGCGCCAAATCCCCCGGCCTAAGCCTCTTGTAAATCTCCAAGTACGACTCGTCGGCAGTATGAGCTGAATCCTTTTTTAAAGTCGGGGCGATAACCTCGCCGAGGGTTTTCAGGATTTCTTCATCGGTTCTTAGTCCGAAAATGCGCAACAAAGCCGTAACGGCCACCTTGCGATGCCGGTCGATCTTGACCCAGATCGAGCCGTCGGCGTCGGTCTCGAACTCCAGCCAAGCTCCGCGGTTAGGAATAATCTTCGCTCCGAAAAGGTTTCGACCTCTTTTCTCTTCAGCCAAGAAATAAACTCCAGGCGAGCGGACCAACTGCGAGATGACGACGCGCTCCACGCCGTTGATAATAAAAGTCCCGCGATCGGTCATCATTGGGAAATCGCCTAGGTAAACCTCCTGCTCCTTACCGTTCTTGGCGCCGCCAATGGTAAGCTTAAGGCTGGCGCGCAGCGGGGCGCTGTAGGTTATGCTTTTAATCTTAGCCTCGGTCTCGGTGTACTTCGGATCTCCGAAGTAATAGTCGAGAAAATGCAGATCGAGATTATGGCTCGAGTAATCTTTGATCGGGGAAAACTCCTCGAAGATTTCTTTTATCCCCTCCTTTTTGAACCACTCGTACGAGTCGCGCTGGATGGCGATAAGATCCGGCTGCTCAACAAGCGGTCCAGGGTGAGAAGAGAAAACCCTGGTCGGTAATTTGGGCATTGGTTATTTTTGTAAAAACGACTTATTTGATTTGGCTTGCTTAAAAGCACAAAAAACCCTCGTTCTTACGAACTTTCCGGTTTAGGGCTTATTTAAGGTATTTAACAATATTTTGCTCCTGTTCGTCAAGAGTCTTGGCAAATACCATTTTACCACTCCCCGAAACCGAAAGATAGTACCAGTAGGGCGTAGCCTGTGGATAAAGCGCCGCCTCGATAGCGTTAAGCCCCGGATTATCAATCGGGCCCGGAGGCAAACCGCGGTGCAAGTAAGTGTTATAAAGGGAATTAATCGCGAGGTCGGCTTTGGTTATCGGCAGGCACGGCACAGTCGTCTTGATATAGCAAATGGTCGAGTCAATTTGCAACGGCATCCCCGCCTGCAATCTTTTCCATATTATTCCCGAAACGATCTTCATATCGGACGGCGTTTTTGCCTCATCCTGCACAAGCGAGGCGACAACAATAATGTTTTTTAAATTGTCGCTTTGCGGGACAATAGGCAGCACTTTGGCGTCGAAGTTTTTCGAGAACTTTTCTTCAACCACCGGCAACGACGAAGAAACGTAAAACTGATAGGTATCGGGGAAAAGATATCCCTCCAATGATTCCGGTAGCGCCTCCCTGGAGCTTAGCACGCCGCTCGCTTGCAAACGCTGGTTGATGTCGGCGACCGTCTCCCCCTCCGGGATGACGACCATCGCGGTTTTTACCGGAACGATGCGCGACCGCTCCCAAACCTTGTAGAGGGCAGCGAATAAAACAATAACCGCTATTATTGTTATAACCGTCAAGATCTTTCTCATGCCAATTCCCTCTGCCTAGCGCTCTGCACTATACCGAGAAGCGCCGAAGCCGTTAAAAGGTCGGAGCCTCCGTAGCTCAGGAAAGGCATTCCCTCCCCCACCACCGGCAGCAGACCGGTAATCGATCCCAGGTTGACCGCCAGGTGCAGAATGATGAACATCACCGCCCCCAAAGAAAGGAAGCGCAGCGTGTTGTTATCAGCCTTTAAACCGATGTTTAAAACGCGGTAAATAACGAGCACGAAAGCGGCTAACACCAGGAGCGCTCCCAGAAAACCCCACTCCTCGATGAAAGACGAAAAAGCGAAGTCGGTCTGGGCGGCCGGAAGAAAGCCCAACTTCACCTCAGTGCCCTGACCAAATCCCTCACCAAAAAATCCGCCGGAGCCGATAGTGATCTTGGACTGAATGGTGTTGTAATTTATCCCCAGCGGATCCTTCTGCGGGTGGAAAAGACCAATGATTCTCTCCTTCTGATACGAGGCGAAACCGAAATGCCACATAAAAACCCCGACCACCGCCAGGATAAGAACGGCGGCGCCTAAATATCTGGCCGGCATCTCGCTCACCAGGAGGTAGCCGAACCAGATGCCGAACATAATAAGCGTTGTTCCCAGGTTGGGCTGCAAAAGAACCAGTACTGCCGGAATAAAGAAATAAACGAAAGAAATGGCGATGGTTTTCAGGTTGGCGATGGAAACATGGCGCGCCGCAAAAAATACGGAAAAAATAAGAATGAGCGCCGCCTGCATAAACTCCGAGGGCTGCATTTTGAAAGGACCCAGAGGTATCCAGCTCCGCGCTCCGTGGACCGCCGGCGCGATGATGAAGTTGATGACTAAAAGCCCCAAGCAGAGTAAATAAACGCCGACGATGAACCAGCGATAGCTCAAAAGCGCTTTGATATTCAAAAGAGGCAGACCGATCAAAAGAGCGAGCGCGATGAAAATCCAGATCAGCTGTCGATAGAAGAGAAAGTGATCGGATGAGGCCAAGACTAGAAGCCCCGCACCCATAATAAAGGCCACGGCGCCGATGAGATACCAGTCATGTTTTGCGGAAAAAGACATCGGTGTAATTATAAGAGATTAGCGGCTAGCGACTAGTGGTTAGCGGTTAATGAACGGCGGATGTGTCCGTTTCACAGTACTCCCCAACCCCTAGCCCCCAGTCCCTAGTGGCTAATAAAAAAGGCTGGCGAACCCTACTTTCCCAGCGCCGAAGCACAAGTATCATCAGGGCCACGCGCTTTCACTTCTCTGTTCGGAATGGGAAGAGGTGGACCACACGCGGCTTAATCACCAGCCAAATTTATTATATAACCGAATACTTATAAAATCGCAAATCGTAAAAAACGTAAAAGCTAAAACAAAGAAGTAAAAGACAAAAAGCAGAACAACCAACCACCGATTATTAGTCGCTAATCGCCAGTCGTTGTTTTTAGCTTTGCGTTTTGAGCTTTTAGTTTTTTTAGATGCCAAGCATTTAAATGGCAGCTTCGTTAACGTCGTTTTTTGGGAATGTGTAATTCCGCGCCCAAACCGGCCGAAGCCGGCTAGGCGTTAAATGGAATTAATCGGTCTATTAGTACTCCTCGGCTAAATCCCACCGTCCAAAACTTCAAGACTCGAGCTCTCTTGCGAAAACCTTCGTCCATCCATTCCATCAAGCGGAATTGGGCACTCCTTGCGGAGCTTACACCTAGAGCCTATCAACCTGGTCATCTCCCAGGGACCTACACCTAATCTTGGGATGGGCTTCGTGCTTAGATGCCTTCAGCGCTTATCCCCGCCGAACATAGCTACCCGGCAATTCAGTTGGTACCAAAGCCGGTAGACCAGCGGTTCGTTCAACCCGGTCCTCTCGTACTAGGGTTGACTTCCCTCAAGTGTTAGACGCCTGCAGCAGATAGAGACCAACCTGTCTCACGACGGTTTGAACCCAGCTCGCGTACCCTTTTAATTGGCGAACAGCCAAACTCTTGGGACCTTCTTCAGCCCCGAGCTAGGGTGAGCCGACATCGAGGTGCCGAGCGTGATCGTCGATATGGACTCTCGGATCACACCAGCCTGTTATCCCCGGGGTAGCTTTTGTCCGATATCTCCGGCCTTCCTATAGAGAGCCGTCGGGTCGCTAAGTTCTGCTTTCGCATCTGCGCGACTTGTAAGTCTTGCAGTTAAGCCGGCTTGTGCCTTTACACGACGAGGTCGATTTCCATCCGACCCTAGCCGACCTTGATAAACTCCTCCGTTACTCTTTGGGAGGATTCCGCCCCAGAAAAACTGCCCACCAAGCACTGTCCCCAAAGGGTTTAGGTTTTGCCACTCCCTTCAGGTTAGAATCTAAAATTTGGAAGGTGGGTGTTTCATTGTCGAGTCCGCCCCAACCGAAATCGGGGTTTCAACCTCTACCCACTACACTACGCATCCAAGCCTTAGAGCCAATGCCAGGCTACAGTAAAGCTCCCGGGGTCTTTTCGTCCCGCTGCAGGTATCCCGCGTCTTCACGGGAATCGCATTTTCACCGAGCTTCTCGTCGAGACAGTTCTCTAGTCATTACGCCATTCGTGCGCTCCGGAACTTACCCGGAAAGGAATTGCGCTACCTTAGAACGGTTATAGTTACCGCTGACATTGACGAGGGCTTGAACCAGTCAGCCTACAATATTACTACCGCAGACCGCCAATCTTAACCTTCTCGCATCGGTCAGGCGTCACCCCCTATACATCCTCTTGCGAGTTCGCAGGGAGCTGTGTTTTTGGTAAACAGTTGCTAGAGATACTTTCGCTGCGGCCCTTCCTTCCTTGCGGAAAGTCGGGCAGGCCTTATCGCTAACTTACGGCCGCTTTTTTGCCGAGTTCCTTGACGAGAAATCACTCGTACCCCTTGGGCTTCTCGCCCTATCCACCAGTGTCGGTTTACGGTACGGATTCCACACACTTAACCTTAGAAGTTTTTCTCGGAAGCGCGCTCTGCCGACTAATCGGAGTAAGAACTCCGACTCGTCTCTGCACTGGGATTCGCGATTGAACGCAGATGTCCGGATTTGCCAAGACACCATCCTCGAGCCAAGAACACCAAACCAATAAGATGATCGGCGTACTGCGCCTCGTCCCTTCATCGAAATGTGCGGAAGGGCTGGAGTATTAACCAGCTGTCCATCAGCTTCGGCTTTCGCCATTGCCTTAGGGCCGCCTCACCCGTAGCTGATTGCCATTGCCACGGAAACCTTGGATTTTCGGGGAGCCGGTTTCTCACCGGCTTAGTGGGTTACTCATTCCAACATTCTCTCTTCCCAGCGCTCCAGCCACCCTCCCGGGTTGGCCTTCACTGCCCTGGAAATGCTCTTCTACCCCCGACACGTTCTCTTTGTATCAGGCCAAACTGAAATCGCCCGATACAAAAAGAAAGTGTCGAGCCGCATCTTCGGTACTGCGCTTGAGCCCCGGTAAATTTTCGGCGCCGCTTACCATCGAGTAGTGAGTTGTTACACACTCTTTAAAGGATGGCTACCTCTAAGCCAACCTCCTACCTGTCTATGGTCTACGACTACCTTTAACACTTAGCGCAGATTTAGGGACCTTAGATGGCGGTCAGGGCTGTTTCCCTCTCGACCACGGAGCTTAGCCCCCGCAGTCTAACTGCCGCGCTTAACCTTTCGGTATTCGGAGTTTGATTGGTCTGCCGAGCTTTCGCCCATTACAGACCATCCAGTGCTCTACCCCCAAAAGGAAACACGCGACGCCAGTCCTAAAACTGTTTCGAAGAGAACCAGCTATTACCAAGCTCGATTAGCTTTTCACTTCTTACCTCAGCTCATCCGAAGGTGTTGCACGACCTACCGGTTCGGGCCTCCCCCCGCCTTTCGGCGGGGTTCACCCTGGCCAAGGTAAGCTCGCTTGGCTTCGGGTCTTACACATACCGCCGAGTCTAGTACTTCACAAATATCGCCAAATTTGAAAGCTCCAAAACTAGATGAGCTCTAGGCGCGACGATGAAGTCGTATAAGCGTGAGCGATACGTCGAAAGAGGAGCAACGAAGAGCTCGCTTATTTTTGAGCTTCTTCTTCGAAGCGGGCGAATTTTAGCCAGCTTCTTTGTTGTTCGTCTCTCGTGTATTCGCTTTGCTTAATACACTTCGTTCCTCGCGCCGCGAATCTATCAAAAATTCGCTCCGTCAAATTGACGAGATTTGTGAAGTACTAGACCCACGCGCTATTAACACTAGGTTTCCCTGCGCCTCCCCCGCCTGAGGCGGGTTAGACTACGCGATATATGTAAACTCGTTGGATCATTCTTCAATAGGCACACCGTCACTCGCCCTCCGTCTTGCGACGGAAGATTTGAGCTCCGGTTCCTTGTAGGCGTACGGTTTCAGGTCTATTTCACCGCCCTCACGGGGCTGCTTTTCACCTTTCCCTCACGGTACTTGTTCACTATCGATCACAAAGCATGTTTAGCCTTTCCCGATAGTCCGGGATGCTTCCTCCGAGATTTTCGTAACTCGAAGTACTTAAGACTACATACTAAAAGGATCTTCCGCTTTCGCGTACAGGACTCTCACCTCCTTTGGTCCGGCTTTCCAGCCGATTCTGCTAGCGAAAGATTTTGTAACCTTTCCTTTCTCAAAGCGCAGATCGATACGGACGGAAACCGTCCGCATCGACCCGCGCTAAAGTAGTGTATGTATCTTACAACCCCCATCCTCCGCTCACTGCTTCGCAGTGAGCTACGGAGTAGCAAGTCACAACGACTCGCTGTTCCGAAGCTCTTTGCGGAGCAAAGAGCGAAGGACAGGTTTAGGCTTCTCCCTGTTCGCTCGCCGCTACTTGGGGAATAACTTCGTTCTATTTTCCTCTGCTTACTGAGATGTTTCACTTCAGCAGGTAAGCTTCCAACCTTACGGTCGGACGGCACGGGTTTGCCGTGTCGGGTTGCCCCATTCGGAAATCCCCGGATCAAAGGTTGCTACGCACCTCCCCGAGGCGTATCGCCGCTACGCCGCGTCCTTCATCGCTGCTTTGTGTCAAGGCATCCACCATACGCCCTTGAGTAAACCACATTCCCTAAAAGACGTTTACGAAACCTGCCATTTAAATGCTTAGCATTTAAATGTTGTTGTCGTCTTTACTTGTGATTTTTTTAGTATTCGATTTTTAAGATTCCGTCGACGCTGAATAGAAAAACCGCTCTTCGGAAGCGGCCTTAGAAACAGCAATAAACTAGCTTATTTCAGCCGCTTTTTGGGAGTTGCTTCCTATCAACCATCTGGGGCTAATTATATAGAATGGCGGAAGCTTGTCAATCCACCCATCCGGCCGAGAGATC
>JAJZPD010000025.1 GCA_021811305.1 bacterium | reverse complement strand
ACCCCCATGCTAAATAAAACCGCAAAATTATCTCCGAATCTCGGAGCCGAAAAAATAGAAGAAGCGCCAATCAGGAACGGCTACGGCGACGGGCTGCTTATTGCCGGAGAAAAAGATCCGAACGTAGTGGTTCTTTGCGCCGACCTGACAGAGTCGACGCGCTCGGAGGCGTTTTCTAAAAAATACCCCGACCGCTTTTTTGAGGTCGGAGTGGCCGAACAAAATTTGGCGACCATCGCCGCCGGCTTGGGCATCGCCGGGAAAATCCCGTTCATCTCCTCTTACGCCACCTTTTCCCCCGGACGGAACTGGGAGCAGATCCGCACTACCATCTCCTACAATGATTCCAACGTAAAAATCGCCGGCCATCATGCTGGAATCTCGACCGGACCGGACGGCGCCACTCACCAAGCAGTAGAGGATATCGCAACAATGCGGGTGATGGCCAATATGACGGTCATCGTTCCATGCGATGCGATCGAGGCGAAGAAGGCGACTATCGCCGCCGCCGAGACGATTGGCCCGATTTATCTGCGGTTTGCGCGCGAGAAGACCCCAATTATCACTACTGAAGAAACGCCCTTCGAGGTCGGCAAGGCCGAGGTCTTCTATCAGACAACGAAGCCGCAAGCTGCGATTATCGCCTGCGGCACCCTGGTTTATAACGCCTTGGCGGCGGCCAAGGAGCTGGAAAAAGAAGGGATCAACGTTATGGTGGTTAACAACCACACGATTAAGCCGATCGATGAAAAAAAGATAATCGAGGTTGCGAAAAAATGTGGCGCGGTCGTTACGGTGGAAGAGCATCAGGTTATAGGGGGGTTAGGCGGAGCGGTAGCCGAGGTTTTGGCCAAAGGTTCGCCGACGCCGATGGAGTTTGTTGGCCTGCAAGGAGTCTTCGGCGAGTCCGGAAATCCGAAAGAGCTTGTCGAAAAGTACGGAATGGGAGTGAAGGACATTAAGGAGGCAGTGAAGAAGGCTTTAAAGCGAAAAACTAAAAGCTAAAAGCGAAAAACACTTACTAGGGACTAGGGGTTGGGGGTTAGGGACTGCGAATGATGGATGGCGGACTAAACCCTAATCCCCAGTCCCTAATCCCTACTTTAACTTTTGCATTTTGCGCTTTTCGCTTTGCGCTCCTTTGTTTTACGCTTTTCGCTTTGCGCTTGTTCGTTCGTTATTTTGAATTTTGCGCTTTTCCTTTTGCGTTTCCCATTGTCTCTGGCTCTGGCCGCAATGAGTGGTTATAATTGTTTTATGCATGACATTGTTGCCATCGGCAGTACCACCATTGATTCGTTCTGGAAGACGGATTTCGAATTGACCGATTATAAGAAAGCTCCCTCCGGCAAAGCTATCTCCATTCCCTTCGGTGAAAAGTATGGAGTGGAAGACGTTGTTTTTACTCTTGGTGGAAATGCAGCTAACGCCAGCGTTACCTTCGCCCGCCAGGGATTTAGGACCGCACTTTTTACCAAGATCGGACGGGATTCGCTCGGGGCAGAAGTTAAGCGCCGGCTCGAAGCTGAAAAAGTTTCGGAAAGCCTCATTGAGTACTCTAAGGATAAATCGACCTCCTTTTCCGTCCTTCTATTACAGAAAGGAGAGCGCAGCATTCTTACTCATCACGGCGCTATCAACGACTTCACCTTAAAGAACGTGAATCTTAGCAGGCTAAAAAGCCGCTTCTGGTACGTCTCGCTTCCTGGAGAATCCTACCGCGAGTTCGACCGCCTACTGGAGTACGCGGTAAAAAATAAGATCGGAGTCGCGCTAAATCCATCCTACAGACAGCTCGTTGGTTCCGGCCGCGCTAAACTGCTGAAGCATCTTAAGAATATTGACTTTCTCGTGGTGAACGACGGTGAGGCGGCGTCTTTAGCTGGTATTCCCTTCGCCAGGCATAAGGAAGTTTTTAAAAAGCTTGACGAGCTTGTTCCGGGAATAGTTGCCGTGACCGCCGGCCCGAAAGGGGTGATGGTCTCAGACGGCGAGGTGGTTTACCGCGCCGGCGTTTTTCCCGAAAAGAAGATCGCCGACCGGACCGGCGCCGGCGACGCTTTCGGGTCGGGATTTTTGGCTGGACTGCTGGCGCGTGGGTGGGACGGCCGCAAAAAGACCGGCGCCGAAACCGTCGAGTACGCGATACGCCTCGCCTCAGCCAACGCCACGTCCGTCGTGGAACAAATCGGAGCCACTCCCGGAATTCTGACTAAGCGGGAATTCGAATCGAATCCTAGGTGGAAGAAAATTAAGATAGAAGCGCAGAAATAAACGCAAAACTAAAAGCGTAAAGTGCAAAATAACAGTGCCTAACGGCCAGTAGTTATTTTGCGTTTTACACTTTTCGCTTTAAACTTTTTAATATATGGAACATTGCGAACCGCTGGCTAAAGTCTTAAACGTGAACCCCGATCTAATCTCTTCCCTTGATAGGGAAATGGAAAAAAGAACGGGGAAAAAAGGCGTACTGGACAAGGTCTACAACGACAACTGCGCCGAGATGGAGAAGACCATGAAAATGCTCGATTCGAATGAGCGATCGGCCAACCATGTGCGGAGCGTTTTGCGCTCGGAGATTCTAACTAACGAAAAAGAGCTTTTAAAATATCTGGAGACCGTGGAGGGCAAGGATGAGTTTGAAAAAGCCGTCAACCTGTCGAAAAAAGTGGCTCGAGTCGGAAAAGGCTTCTTCTTGAAGAAGGATCGTGCCGAGGGGATACTGCGGAAGCGTCCGCCAGAGCATCTGCTCGAATATCTGGGACTTAAGACGGTCGACGAGGTACTGGCCAAGCATGACGTGGCCGAGGTTTTCAGCGCCCTGCGCTTTATCGAGAGCGAAGAGTGGATGCATGAAACGTTCGAGGTTGCGTACAGCGATTTTACCGCCAATGATTTCGAGGAGCGCGAAATCGAAGTTCGCGTTCTCGGTCCGGCCTGGCATGAGATCGCGTTAAAGTTCGTGGCCAAGAAACACCACAACGTCAGCCACCTCAAGGAGTTCGGGGTTATTTTCCTTAATCCGATCAAAGAAAACGTGCCCGGGAAGTTCTTGCGCGACTTCTCGTTATTTATGCACTACTACCACGAGATTGACTTCTATTCCAAGCTTTTCCGCCGCTACGCCAAAGAGACGGACTTCGCCGAAAAGCTGAAATCACTGCTGCGCGGAGACGTTCCCGAGATTTACAAGGCCGAGGACGGGGAGTGGCTCATTGTTCAGCGCTATCTTTCGAAGATCAATCCGCAAGACCCGCGCCTTTTCCTGCCGCGGGTCAACCCTGAATCGATGCACTGGGCCCGCGGAGAGCGGGACATCACGCAGTATTCCGAGCCGACCAAGATGTTTAATCTGCATCTCTGGCACAACTTGGACTGGGTCGGGGGAATTTTTGACGGAGGGAAGGACGAGGTGGTGAGCTTCGACCTGGAAGACAATGCAATGTCGTTGGTTTCCTTTATGGAAGGAAAAGACGAAGGGTTCAATTACCACCAGCGCGAAGCGATGTGGACCAAGATTTTCGAGGAGTTCGTCGGCGGAGACGGGAAGATGGAAGAGATGCTCATCGATAACTTCGATAAGGGAATCATCAAGTTTTAAAAGCGCAAAACTAAAAACTAAAAGCGAAAAACAACGACGGGTTGTTAGTCGTCGGCTCTTTTAAACTTTTCGCTTTTCGCTTTGCGCTTCTTTTGCGCTTTTCGCTTTACGCTCTTAAACTAAATGTAATGAAGACTTTATTTGATTACTTAAAAGAAGCCGAAGAGAAGAAGGTGGCGGTCGGCCACTTCAATATCTCCGATCTGGTTGCACTGAAAGCGATCGTCAATGCGGCGAAGGAACTGAACGTCCCCATAATGATCGGCACGTCGGAAGGCGAACGTGATTTTATCGGAGAACATCAAGCGGCGGCGCTCGTTAAAAGCCTGCGCGAGGAGTTCAATTATCCGATTTTTCTGAACGCCGATCATACTCATTCGCTGGAGAAGGTGAAAATCGCTGCTCAGGCGGGATACGACGAGATTTTGTTCGACGGAGGTGCTCTTCCTTTTGAGGAGAACGTCAAACAGACCAAGCAGGCGATCGAGATCGCCAAGTCCATCAATCCCGACGTTTACATCGAGGGAGAGCTGGGGTATATCGGCTCCTCCTCGGAGATTATTTCCGAGATCCCGGCCGGGGCGGCGGTGCAGATCGCACAGCTGACCACTAAGGAAGAGGCGGCGCAGTTCGTCAGCGAAACTAAGGTTGATTTCCTGGCGCCCGCGGTCGGCAATCTGCACGGCATGCTGAAAGACGTCCCCAACCCTCGCCTGAACATCGAGCGCATCAGAGAGATTAAAGGAGCGGTTGGCATCCCGCTGGTTTTGCACGGGGGATCAGGGACGGCCGACGATGATTTCCTGGCCGCGATCGACGCCGGAGTGAACGTGATACATATCAATACCGAGATCCGGCTGGCCTGGCGGAAGGGTATCGAGGCCGGACTGAAAGCCGATCCGGACGAGATAGCTCCCTACAAGATTTTTCCGCCGGCCCTGGAGGCGGTGCAGGCCGCCGTTTCCGCCCGGTTGAAATTGTTCAATAAACTTGTTACACTTCCCTCTGCTAATAACCAGTAATAAAAAGCCGCCGCGGCGGCAGAAATTCTAATTACCATGGAACTGAAAGCCCAAAAAAGAGAAGTGTTAGGAAAGAAAGTCGGCGCCCTGCGCCGCGAAGGGATGATTCCGGCCGAGCTTTACGGCCACGGAGTCGATAATGTCCACCTGGCGGTGGCCGCTAAGGACTTTGACAAGGTTTACACCGAAGCTGGAGAAAACACGGTGGTCAGCCTGAGCTTCAACGGCGCTCCGCGCATGGTTATGATTCACGGGGTGCAGACCGATCCGGTTAAGGCAAAGGTCATCGCAGTGGATTTTCACGAGGTTAAGATGGACGAGGTGATAACCGCCGCCGTTCCTTTGGAGTTCGTGGGAGAATCTCCGGCTGTCAAAGACCTCGGAGGCGTCCTGGTCAAGGCTATGGATGAGATCGAGGTTGAGGCTTTCCCGCAGGATATCCCTTCGGAAATAATCATCGACCTTTCCAAGCTAGTCAACCTCGGCGACAGTATCTATGTAAAGGATTTGCCGACCGGCGCCAAGTACGAATACAAAGTCGAGTCTAACACCGTTGTGGTGACTATCTCCGAGCCAGCCGAAGAGGAGGCACTGGCCGCAGAGGTCACGCCGGAAGCGGTAATCGTGGAGGGAGAGGAAAAGAGAGCTCAGCGGGAGGCTAACGCGCAAAACGAGGGTAATGAGGCCTAAGCCGAAAATACTTTTAGACATCAAAAAGAGCGTTCAGGACGATGTCTTCGCTTCCAGAACAAAAAGAATAAATCTCAGTTTCGCGGAGAAGCGAGGGTACGCCATTTTCCGCTATGTGTCCATACCGGCGATATTTTTTATCGCCGTTTTCCTATTAGGCTCGGTCCTTGCTCCGATCAACGAGGGTTCGCATGCGCAGACCTTGAGTTCGACGGCGCAACAGCAGCAGGATCTGGAGAACCAGCTCCAAGCTTTGGAAAACCAGATTACCCAGTATCAAAACCAGATCGCCGTTTACCAGAAGCAGGGCAGCACCCTACAGGGGGCGATCAACGAGCTGAATGCTAAGATCGCGAAAATAAACCTGCAGATTCGGGCGGTCAATCTTTCGATCCAGCAGTTGGACGGGCAGATCGTTGTCACCAATTCCAAGATCGGCACGCTGCAGCAGAACGTCAGCACGACCCAGGATTTCTTGAGCGCCACCTTGGAAAAGATCTATGAAACCGACAGCCAGGGATTTTTAGTTATCTTGTTGCAGAACCCGCGCCTCTCCGATTTTTTCAACAACGTCAACAACCTAATGGCTTTACAAGGGGGGTTAAAGACCTCGGTTGATACGCTCACGGGCCTGATTACCGAGTTGGTCGGACAGAAGAACCAGCTGGCGATCGAGCGCTCGGACGCGGTTACGTTGCGCGACTACCAGAACTCGCAGAAGCAGAGCGTCCTTACGACCAAACAGCAGAAAGCCACCCTTTTAGCCGACACTAAGGGCCAAGAGTCGGCTTACCAATCCTTGTTGACCAAGACGCAGAAAACCGCCGCACAGATCCGCGCTCAGATCTTTCAGCTTCTAGGCGGCGGCCAGCTGACCTTCGGCACCGCTTATCAGTACGCCAAGTTTGCGGGCCAGGCTACCGGCGTCGATCCCGCTTTAATCTTGGCCATCTTGGACCGCGAATCGGCTCTGGGCCAAAACGTTGGGCAATGCAGCTACCAATCCGCGATGTCGCCGAAGCAGGCTCCGGTTTTCCTGCAGATCGTGCAGAGCTTGAATTTGGGAAACGAGCTGCAGAATGGGATCCTTAAAGTTTCGTGTCCGAACAGCGACGGAATCTACGGAGGCGCGATGGGACCGGCGCAGTTCCTGCCCATCACTTGGGAGGATTACGCGAGCGAGATAACCAAGATAACCGGCGACAATCCGCCCAATCCCTGGAGCAACTCAGATGCCTTCGTGGCTACCGCTTTGTATCTGCGCGATGCGGGTGCGACAACTAATCCACGGGAGGCGGCCGCCAAATATTACTGCGGATCGAACTGGAACAGGTTTGTCTGCTTAGACGTCTACGGCGCCAATGTCATCGACCAGGCTCAGCAGTTCACGCAGGATATCTCGATACTTAACGGGAACGGAAGCTAGAAGCGCAAAACAAAGGAGCGCAAAATTAAAAAATAAAAGCGAAAAACACTTACTAGGGACTGGGGGCTAGGGGTTAGGGGTTAGGGACTGCGAATGATGGATGGCGGACTAAACCCTAATCCCCAGTACCTAATCCCTACTTTAACTTTTGCGCTTTTCGCTTTGCGTTTCTTTGTTTTGCGCTTTTCTTTTTGAGCCATATATAATGAAGCCAAGCTATGCCTGGATTATTTGGTGACGCAGAAAGCGGCGAGGTAAAAAAATCCTCTCCTTTAGCTGACCGCATTCGGCCAGAGACGCTGGATGAGTTTCTGGGCCAGGACGAGATCATCGGCCCGGGAACGGTCTTACGGGGCGCAATCGAGCGCGACGAGATTCCTTCGATGATTCTCTGGGGCCCGCCTGGCAGCGGAAAGACCACCTTGGCCCGGATCATCGCCAAGATGACCAAGGCCCACTTCGTGCAATTCAGCGCGGTTACCGGCAGCACGGCCGAGGTGCGGGAGATAATCAAGACCGCTCGGGAAAGAAAAAAAGTTTACGGACAGAAAACCATCCTTTTCGTCGACGAGATCCATCGGTTCAATAAAGCGCAGCAGGACGGCTTTCTGCCGCATGTCGAGGACGGCACGATAATACTCATCGGCGCGACGACTGAGAATCCATCCTTTGAGGTGATTTCCGCGCTCCTATCGCGCGCCCGCGTTTTCGTATTAAAGTCTCTTTCAGCATCCGATATTGCTAGGATAATCAGGCGTGCGCTAACTGACGCGGAACGCGGACTCGGCGGCGAACCGATCGAAATCGATGGGAATACGATTGATTTTCTGGCAGAAATGGCGGATGGCGATACGCGCGCCGCCTTAAACGCCTTGGAGCTGGCAGTACGATCGGCCGGAAAAGAGGGAGAGGCGATACAGATTGACCGAGATCTCATTAAGCAGTCTCTGCAAAAAACGCACCTTATGTATGACAAGGGCGGAGAGGAGCATTACAATATCATCTCCGCGCTGCACAAATCGATGCGCGGCAGCGACGCCAGCGCGGCGCTATATTGGCTGGGCCGGATGCTTGAAGCGGGAGAAGATCCGCTTTACATAGCGCGGCGGCTGATACGCTTCGCTTCGGAAGATATCGGCTTGGCCGATCCGCAAGCGTTAGTTCAGGCAGTAGCCGCTTACCAGGCCTGCCACTTTAACGGGATGCCGGAGTGCAACGTTAATCTGGCGCAGGCGGTTGTTTATCTAGCCAAGGCTCCGAAGAGCACAAAGTTAATGTGGGCCTACGAAGAGGTAAAAAAAGATATCGCCGAACTTCCGAATGAAGGCGTGCCTCTGCATCTTCGGAATGCGCCGACGCGTCTGATGAAAGAGCTGGGATACGGCAAGGGGTATAAATATAACAAAGAGGAGGCGAAGGAGGCCGGACAAACTTATTTGCCGGAGAAGTTAAAGAATCGAAAATACTGGGACTGAATAACGCAAAACTAAAAGCTAAAAGCGAAAAACACTTACTAGGGACTAGGGGTTAGGGACTGCGAATGATGGATGGCGGACTAAACCCTAATCCCTAGTACCTAATCCCTACTTTAACTTTTGCGCTTCTTTGTTTTGCGCTTCTTTTTGCTCTCTTGTATATTGAAATTGTAAATTATGGAAAATCGGAAAGATATAACACAGATAAAACCCAATAAGGGGAAGGAGATAAATATCGACGTCGGCGGAACAATTTATGCCCGCTATCCGATTAAAACGCCCTTAATCAATCCAGGAGATAGTCTGGAAAAATTGATCAATGAGCTAGTTAAGCCTTACCTTGAACCGAACGACGTTATTTTCATAAGCGAAAAAGTCGTGGCCATCACGCAGAACAGAATTGTTCCGATAAAGGAAATAAAACCGTCGTGGCTGGCCAGGCTTTTGGCGCACAACGTGAAGAATAATTGGGGCACCAAAGACTTCCGCGGATTCGGCCATGGGACGCCGATGGCGATGGAACTTTTTATCCGCGAGGCTGGAGTTCCGCGGGTGATTTTCGCTGCCGGCGTCTCGGCGGTTACCAGGCCCCTGGGCATCAAGGGCGCCTTTTACGCGCTAAGCGGCAAAAATGCCAAATCGGTAGACTGCCCGATGTCTTTCATCCTTTATCCTTACACGCAGTACGCCAAACTGGCTCCGCTTAAGCCGAGCCAGGTGTCAAAAGAATTGAAAGAGAAGTTCAACCACGAGGTGGTGGTGGTAGATGCCAACTACCAAGGAGTTTATTCTTTGGGAAAGTCCGACAGCAAATTAACGGAAAAGTTCATTCATGATGTTTTCCGCGACAACCCTCTTGGCCAGTCGGACGAGCAGACGCCGCTGTGCATAGTTAGAAAAATTAAAAACTAAAAGAACAAAAAAAGCGCAAAACAAGGAAGCGCCAAAGTTAAAGTAGGGATTAGGCACTGGGGATTAGGGTTTAGTCCGCCATCCATCATTCGCAGTCCCTAATCCCTAATCCCCAGTCCCTAGTCGTTGCTTTTCGCTTTTAGTTTTTCGCTTTAAACTCCTTGACTATCGGATCCATGTCCCCGCCCAGTATCTTTTCGATATGGTGCCATTTCTTGTTGATGCGGTGGTCGGTGATCCGGTCCTGGGGGAAGTTGTAAGTGCGTATTTTCTCCGACCTCTCGGCGGAGCCGATTTGCTCGCGGC
>JAJZPD010000024.1 GCA_021811305.1 bacterium | reverse complement strand
ATCTCCCGCAGTGAAACGTTATGCGATTTCGATCCGGTAAAATAATTAATCGCCGCTCCGTAAGACTCCTCGGGCACGACGCGCAGATCGACGTCTATCCCGGTCTTAAGCTTCACCGAGGACTTCGTCTCCCCTTTTGCCAGAACGCGGACTACCTCTTTTAAGGAAACGAACTTGCCCATCACCGTTTTCGGCTTGTCGGAAATAACCAGGATATCGACGTCGCCAATCGTTTCCTTGCGCCTGCGGAGCGAACCAGCAACGACAATTCTCTTAACCTCTTTCAATTCGGCCAAGCGCTCCTTGATCGACTCGCTGAGCGGCAGAATGTCTCCCAAAAGAAATCTGCCCGAAGACTTGCTGGCAAATTCCAGCGCCGCGAGAATCTTCTCCTCGGATTTTTTCCCGAAGCCCTCGAGGCGGCGTATCTTCCCAGCCTTAGCCGCTTTCTCGAGGTCAATCCGGTTCCTTATTCCCAGCTCTTTATATAGTTTCTTTATAGACTTCGGGCCCAGACCTTCGAGGCCGGCGAAGCTCGAAAAATCAACCGGCGTCTTCTTTTTCAGCCCTTCGTAATACTTGAGGCGGCCGGTTTTCAAGAGTTCTTCAATCTTCTCGGCGATAGATACACCCACCCCGGGGACCTTCTCCAGAGCCTCCAGCCCGCCCTTGTCGTAGATGTCGCGCAACTCCGTTCCCAGGTCGGCGATGGCGCTCGACGCCTTCTCATAGGCGCGCGGCTTAAAGGGAACTTCATCCATCTCCAAATACTCGCCTATCTCCCGGAGTATCCTGGCGACTTCCTGGTTGTCCATAAGTAAATTATAGCGCAAAAAAAACGCAAAACTTAAAGCGCAAAATGCAAAGCAATTAACGATCGGCGGTTTGCCGTTATTTTTAGCTTTTAGTTTTTCGCTTTGCGCTTTTATCTTTGCGCTTTCTTTATCCTACGTTCGTCGGGGAGGAGTGGTCCTTCAAGGCAATCGGTGCCTCTTTATTGCTGGTCTGCTTAGGCAGGAAGACGTTGGGAGCGAAGTAGAGCAGCATGGCCGACATAAGGGAAAATGCTCCGACCACGAGAAAAACAGCCTGAAATCCGATCCATTGCGCCATAACGCTACCGACGAGAGAGGTGACGAAAGCGGTCAGACCGATCGCAGTGGAATCGAGCGACCAATCGAAAGCGAAGCGCTTGGCATCGAGATGGCGGGAAAAGATGCCCGACCAGGAGGGAATATAAAAAGCCATGGCGATCGCGTAAAGCATCTGCACGACGAAAAGGCTCCAGATGTTTTTAACCAACATAAAACTGAATGCGGCGAAAGCCGCCAAAGTAACGGAGAACACTAGAGCATAAAAATCGTCCTTCTCACCGTCCGTCTTGTCTAGGAAGTTCGCCACCGGTATCTGCAACAGCGATTTTACTATCCAGTACAAAGCCGCGGCCACTCCGGCGGTGATGATGGTCGCTCCGGCGATGTCCTTAATGACGAAGATTGAAAAGATCGGCTGGATAAAACTCCAGCTGCCAGTGAAAAGCAGGTCGGCGCCGACCATATATTTCACCACCTTATTGACGTTGATGTCGATGTCTATTTTTATCTTCATTAGATACCGGAAGTATAATAAAAAATCGCCAGTAGATAAATACGAGTGCAAAGCGGAAAATAGCGGCCAGCAATTGGCCAAATTCGAAACTCTAAATACGAAATCCTAAACAAATCACAAACTATAAATCCTAAATTACAAACACGGACGGGTTTAGGAAGCGTAAAACGCAAAGCTAAAAACTAAAAACAACGGCGGATCGTTAGTCGTCAATTCTTTTGCGCTTTGCGCTTTAAGCTTTGCGCTTCTTTGTTTTGCACTTTTACTACGGCTTCTCCGCGTTGTAGATCGCCTGGATCTGGGCGGCGGTCAAAGCCGTATTAAAGACATACGACTTACTAATCTCGCCTCCGTAGAAGAATTGTGAACTGGACTTGGCGCCCATCTTTGCCGTGTCGGACATGCTCCAGCTGTTTCCGGTATTGGTAGTCAGAGCCACGGCCTGCCCATCAACGTAAATCTGCAAGTTGCCGGCATTGTCGCCGTTCCGGACCGCGGCGACCATATGCCACTTGCCGTCATTGTAGGTATTCTGGGTTTGCTCCCATTGCGTCGTGCTTCCTTGCACCGTAGCGGCCACAATATTACCGGAATTCATAATCATCAGAAAGTTGTGGGTCGAAGTCGCCTGGTTGACTATGATACGCATGTCGGAAAAGGTGTAGGTCGTATTGATCCACGCGATAAAAGTGGCATTCAGATTATCAAAATTGGCCGGCGTGCCGAAATTGACATAGTCATCCAGCCCATCGAAGGTTAAACAGGTTTTGGCGTTGAAACAATTGGCCGTCCACACCGGAGTATCCGTCGTAGCCGACAATGTCCCGTTATTTCCCCAACCCGAATGGTCATAGGCTGTCAATCCCGTTCCTTCCGCCAGAGGCCAGTAAGCAACCATTCCGTGAATGAATGGCGTCAGCGTCAAGCTGGTTCCGGCTTCGTAAGCCGAAGGGTCCGGCCCGCCGTCTGAGGCGGCGTAAGTCTGGTAATTGTTGGACTCGAAGTGGGCGGTAAGCTCGTAGCTGGTTCCGTTGGTGGCGTAGGTATAGAACTCTCCCGATGAGGTAGTGTTAGTCGGGTCGATGGGAAGGGTGGGAAGAGGCGTGCCGGTGGAAATGCTATGAAAATTTACAGGCATCCATCCGGAACCGTTAGTCTCCTGCAGAGTAGTCGTCGAAACGCAATTATAGATCCATCCGGACGGCAGAGCGGGAAGGCCTAGCGAGGCGCAGGTCGAAGTGGCGCCGGAGGCCAGCGTGGGGTCCGGCACAGAAACATAGACCACATTGGCCGTCCCGAGAGCGGTGTTGCCGTTGGCGAGATATTCGCCGATGGCGCTGTTCAGGGTTTTTATGTCCTGCAGCCTCGTCGAATCGCGGCCTTGCGCGATCATCTGCTGGGGATTTAAGACCAGGACGACGGCGGCGGCGAGTATGCCGATGATGGCTATGACGATAAGAAGCTCGATAAGAGTAAAAGAGTCGGCTTCTTGCCAACGCACCAAAATATTCCGTCTTAATCGCAGATCCGCAAGCTTATTCAAAAACATCTTCGATGGGACAACCATTTTTGATAATGGTTTATTTTCGCAGCTTAACCTTCTTAAAAGCGCGCTTCGTCCCAAAATTATAACTTAGGGCTAATTATTAAAAAAGCCCGCCTAGGTTCGAATCTTCATACTTCGAAACCTCATCGGCGGGCTAGTTCACTTGAGAACAATAATGTTGACACGCAGCTCCCGCTCTAGCGCTCGCAGCTTTCTGAGTTGCCCAACAACATCTAGAGCGGCCTTATAGGTGTCATAAAGGGTTTCTGAAAGCATCTGTGCCGTATCGGTATCGACGCCGGCGTCAGAGCGATCGAAGTCGCGGTGAAACTTTTCGATTTCATCGAACAGGTCGTCTAGCTCCGACATGATAGCCTCGACACTGAACTCAACGTGCTCGCGAATCTCCGACGCCATCTTTACAGCCGCATCCGACATCCAGAGCACCCCCCTAAACCAACACAATCACGCGACCTTTCGCTTGCGCACCAGATAGTGGTCGTCGGAGTGCCATGGATTGCCGTCGAACGGCGGCAGCCCAAGCATTACTCCTTTTTCTCTCCCAGAAACAACCGCTGTTTGAGCAACGCACCAATACCTGCCGTTCGGATTCCAGATTGGCTTCAGAGCCACAACAGACAAGCTGCGGACCACCTCGGGATACTGGATAGCGAAAGCCAGAAGTTCAACATAAGAAAGCGATTCAAGGCCTTGTTCGTGCATGATGGTTACGGCGCTATTCGAGTCCGCCGTCGTGCCTAAATGCAACAAAGCGACCTCTCTTTCGTCGCAACCGTCTAATTGTCGCACCGCGCAAATTCTGGGAACGTTCTCGTTAACGAGCGCGTAACGTCCAAGAGTCAGCCTGTCTTTTAAGGACAGGGTGTTGTCGATCCGCAGGGGGAAAGACCTCATAACCGGTTTTGGTTCAAGGCGGAGCTTAGCGCGGAAATAATTCCGCTCAACTTTCCGCACGCCAACCATGTCGGCCTCGAGTATGTCCATTATCAGTTCTCTCTTCTCTTCAGGAATGGCGGAGAACAAAAAGTCCTCGAAAACGTCGAAACGTTCATCTCCTCGTTCTTCCACAACAATCCTCCTCTCACAAAAGGGCAGTCTTTATGGAATACTACAAAGACAAATATTTGTAAACTTACTCCGCTGCCGCGAAAGAAAACTCCTTGCCCTGGGCGATTATCGTGATTTTTTCTCCCTTCTGGATATCGCCGCTTAAGATCTTTTCAGCCAAAACGCTCTTTAATTTATCCGAGATGACGCCCCTAAGCGGCCTGGCGCCGAAAGCCGGATCGTACCCCAACTCCACCAGGAGCGCGAGTGCCTGGTCATCGCACTCAAGTTCGATATCCTGACTTTCCTTGAGCGAGGCGGCCAGCTCTTTAACCTGTAATTTGGCAATCGACTTCAAATCGTTCGGGGAGAGCGATTTGAAAATTATTATCCCGCTAAAGCGGTTTAAAAGCTCCGGGCGAAAAATATCGGTCAGCTTCCGCTTCAGGTAATCGGCAATCTCCTCCATGCTCTCGCCGGCATTAAGGGAACTGTTGATAATATCCGAGTGGGCGTTGGAGGTGGCAATAATAATGGTGTTTTGAAAATCGGCCACGCGCCCCATGTTGTCGGTCAGCCGGCCGTCGTCGAAGACCTGCAGAAAAATATTTAGAATCTCAGAATTGGCTTTTTCGAACTCGTCCAGTAAGACCAGGCTGTACGGCCTCTCAATGATGCGGTCGGTCAATTCTCCGGAGACCGACCCGTCGGGTGAGCCGATGAAGCGGTAGATGCTCTGTTTATCCTGGTACTCGGACATATCGAAGCGCACCATTGAATCCTCCGAGCCGAACTGGACCGAGGCCAGTATTTTCGCCAATTCGGTTTTACCAACGCCGGTAGGCCCGACAAATAGGAAGGTGGCGATCGGCCCGCCTTTGCGGCTCAGTCCGCTGCGGTACTCGCGCAGGGCGCGGGCGACGGCTGTCACTGCCTGTTCTTGGTCGATTAATCTTTCGTGAATGGTTTGCTCGAGATTAAGGAGCGTCTGCGCCTCTTCCTGCCCGGGGCGGTGGATTGGAATATGGATCCGCCTCTCGGCGATGGCGATAACATCCTCCGCTTTCAATATCTTGCTCTGCCGGTGGCTAGCGTCGGCCAGCGCCTCCTTTAACAAGTCGTCGGCGGATGAGGGAAGTTTTTTATCGCCGAAATAGCGGTGTGCTACCTGTACCGCGGCCTTGATGGCGGCGTAAGAAATTTTTATCCGGTAGCTTTGTTCCAAAAGCAGGCTGTCGTAAACCAGAACGCGTTCCGCCTCGTCTTGGTCCAGCTCGCGCACGTTTATAACCTGGAAAGCGTCGGCAAAAGAGTTGTTCGGCTCGATAAACTGCTTGTATTCCTTCGGGTAGGTGGTGGCAATCGTCGGAAAATCATTCGAGGTCAGATAAGGGATCAAAATATCCGAAGCGCTCAATCCTTTTCCGCCCGCGGTCTTGGTCAGGTTGTGAATGTCGGGAACGAAAAGAATAATATTGCCTGCGGCATAGATCTCGGAGAATACGGCCTTCACCCTGGCTTCCAGCTCGGCCTGGTCGGCATTGGACATCAGGGCACTCATATCCAGAGAAACAAGCCGTTTATCGAAAAGCGGCGCCGGCACCTCGTCCTGACTGATCATCGACGCCAGGTGGCCGACGATCGTCTCCTTTCCCACTCCGGGCTCACCGACCAAAATTGCGTTCGGCCGGTTTGGCCGCGAAATAGTATCCAGCAATCGGTCGTACTCATCCTCGTGGTTTATCAGGAAGCCGGCGCGCCCGGCACGGGCCAGGTCGGTCAGATCAACGCTAAAGCGGTCCAGGACCGGCGTCGGGCGGGCGGTCCAGGCGCGGTTCATATAGCGGTGGCGGATGCCGAACGGTTCGCTGCGAAAGCCGCCCAGAGCCGAAGGCAGGCGACGGGGACCGAAGGTGCGGCGAAAGCGTCCGAAGATGAGCGCCCGTTCCAGGTCGCCGGATTCGATTTCGAAAAGATCGAAGATGCTGTCGGTGGATTCGCCGCGCAAGTCGCGCAGCCCGGCAAAAACATCAGCCGGCTCGATAAAGAGGCGGGCCGAGGAAAGCGCTTGGTTGGAGGCGGCGCCGGCCAATTCGGTCATCTTCTGGGCAATCTCATTTCTAGCCAGCTTTTTTCCGGTCAGGCTCTTACTGACTTTTTCCTTGAACTTCGCTTCAATTTCTTTCGGTTCGACATCCATCCTTAACAGCGCCTCGCGCACGCCAGGGTTCAAAACCAAATCCAATCCCACGTAGAGCAGCGGATCGCCGCCGAAAGTCGCCGCGCGGCCGTAGGCCGAAACCAGAACGCGCCTCGCCGCAGGAGTGAAAAAGTCGTCGAGGTTCGCCTTTCTTTTCCGCGCTATATTACCCAAACTTTCATTGCCGCTCCACAAGTGGACTATTCCGTCGAGAACGAACAAGAACATCAGGGCGCCGATCCAACGCAGCAAAGGCCAGGTCGAAAGAAGCAGAATGACGGCAGTGACCGTAAACAGCACCGACCAGATCGAAACGAGTATCTCGGCAGCCATTCTCTCTGGCTGGGTCAATTTGAAGAGCGGCTCGTTATAGTAGATTTCTGTCGGTACCTTCTTCATGGCAAGTTGACGATTATTTTATACAAGATAAAAACCGGCAGAGCCGCCCAGATTAGATAAACCCCGGCTCCGGCTGTCAAGATAATAAGGTAAAGGATGCCGCCTACCAGTACGCGGGAAAAGCGGAAAAAAAATCCAAGAATATATCCGATGATGCTGCGGTCCTGGTACAAAGGTGTGAAAAAAAGGCGAAAATTAACCTTCAAAGCAAAGACCTGATCCAGGCTCGCCAAAACCTCGAAGGTCCGGCTGGCGATCTGGCGGAAGCCGTCCCGGTACCAATGCCGCAAAAAACGGGTCAGTCCCTGCCAGAATCTCTGCGCCAAATAGCTAAGCATATCCCAAGTATAGAGCAAAATGCGGCCAAAAAGCACTACGGCGAAAGCGGTAAATTTTTACACGCTGTTTAGAATTTCGGATTTAGAACTTGGGATTTGGTTATTTGTCCTCGTCCCAGGTCAAGGTTCCGCTCTGGTATTCGGTAACGCGGGTTTCGAATCATCCGTAGCCTTGACACTTAAACGCCGGGCGCTGGCTGTTGTATACTTTGTTTAATGAATAAGTCTGAGGAGTTAAAAAGGCTGGAAGAGGAGACGCGTTCCGACGGTAATCTGCCGCTTTTGGAAGCCACATTGGTTTTCGGAGAAGGCGCCTCCGACGCCGAAGTCCTGTTTATCGGCGAAGCGCCGGGATACCACGAGGACCAGCAGGGGCGCCCCTTCGTCGGCCAGGCCGGCAAATTCTTGGACAAGCTAATCGCCTCGGTCGGCTGGGAGCGAAAGGACGTATATATAACAAACATCGTCAAGCGGCGGCCGCCCAATAACCGCGACCCTCTGCCTGAAGAGATAGCCGCTTATGCTCCCTATTTAAAAAGGCAAATCGAGATAATAGACCCGAAGATTATCGCCACCCTCGGCCGATTTTCAATGAACTACTTCCTGCCAGAAACCAAAATTTCCAAGGACCGCGGCAAGGCCTTCGTTTTGAAAGGGAAAATAATATTTCCTCTCTATCATCCCGCGGCTGCTTTGCGCTCGACGACGGTCGCAAACGACCTGGCGGCCGATTTTGCCAAGCTCCCAGCTGTTCTGCGCGACTATAGTAAGATAATCGCCTCAGTCTCCACCAAAAAAGAGGCTGAGAAAGAAAAGCTGTTTTCTCACACCGATCAGAAAGGAGCGCAGCCGGAAGAAAAGATCCAGCTGCTATAAGAAGATTTAATGGACAGCCTTAAACCCTTGGGTAGAGGTTCTTTCACTTTAATCGAGTTATTAATAGCCATCGCCATCATCGGAACACTCGGAGCGGCGACGGTTTACGTTATTAATCCTCCCGAACTTTTAGCCCAAGCCCGAGATTCTGGCAGATTGGATGATTTAGGAAAACTCAAGCTGACGCTCGGTTTGCTTCAAGTCGACTCCCCAATGCCCCCAAGCCTCGGCTCTCCGCAAACAGTCTATCTATCGCTGCCCGATGCGAATCCCAACTGTGCAAGCTATCCGCTGCCGAATCTGCCAAGCGGCTGGAGTTACCATTGCGCTTCCTCGTCGACGCTGCAAAAAATCGACGGCGGCGGCTGGCTACCAACAGATCTCACTTCGCTCACTTTCCGCTCTCCCATCTCAGTGTTGCCGATCGACCCTAAAAACAATCCGACGAGTTATTACTCCTACTCCACCGATGGCTCGGGGTGGGAGCTCAATACCAAGATGGAGGCGTTGAAAAACACAGTCGGCGGAGGCAACAACTACTCGGCGGCGGATGGCGGGGACGATTTCACGCGCTACGAAGTTGGCACCAACCTTGCCGTGGCACCCTGGAGCTTTAATTTCGCTTATTTTACCACCAGCACTAATAACAGCGGCTTAGCAGGGTGGTTTCCTTATGCTAATAACGGAACCGTAAGCCTGGGAAGTGATAGTGAAAACACCTTTTTACGCGCCAGCGGGTACATCTGGTACGTCTGGCAGGAAAACATTCCATTTAATCCAACAGCCGTTTACAAGGTCTCTTGCGCTCTGCGCCAAGTGACCGATCCAACATCGCCCACAACCTCCTCGAAGGCGGCTTACTGCGGATGGGCCGGGGTTGCACAGGACGGCGTGACTTTAGTTAATTATGCGGGATTAAACTCTTACAGCAGCCAGCACTATCACGCGCGAGCCGGGGGAGTTCTGCCGTTAAGCTCTGCTTTTTCCACCTACACCGGATACACCAGCGGCTGGAAATCGCCGAACGGCGACAGCGGTTCGTGTCCTTCTCCTTCTTTGCCGTGCCGGATGCAGGCCAATACCAGGTTTATCAGGCCGTTGTTCATCCTGAATTACAGCAACGGCAATGGCGTCGCCGACATCGCCTCGTTCCAGGTGACGAAGCAATAATCGCTCAGTTATCCGTTAATTTAACCGCGGCTTGCTTAATTAAATTATTACTTCACAAACCCCAAATACTTGTCCCAGAACTTTTTTTTAAGCCGCCAATACTTATTAGCTTCTCCATTTACAGACGGATCGGAAAATTCGCTTAGGGCCCGCACTACCTTTGGATTGAGGTCTGGCTTTATAGGAGAAAGTTCAGACTTGGTGGCGACAAACTCTCCATTTTTTCTCCGAACTTCAACCGCCACAGATCCCTCTCGATAATCCGGGCCTGAAATAGTTATGCCAGTTGGAAATTTTTTCCTGTCCCCTAAATAAGCGTTGAAAAATAATTCTACACATATGTCGGTGAAGTCTCTCAAGCTTAACTTTCCCTTTTTAAAGTCTCTGGCTGATTTGTAGAAAATACTGGTTATCTGCTTAACGGTCGGCTTTTTGCGATCGTCAAACCACGACTTAACCAGCGAAGGGGTAGAATATTTTTCCATTAGCTTCCTAAATTCACTCATATAAATAAACCACTATGGATTAAGGAGGAGGCGTCCTTAGCCAAGGCACAAAACCCCACTTACTGTTCGGCTTCTGATCTTGTTTTTATGGTATGGCGCCGACTCTGGAGCGTCAATGAACTACCGCACCGATTGCAGTGTGGCGGTTCACCTATCAGTTAACTTAACCACGGTAACTGGGCCGCTTGAGGAAACGATAAAATCATAATCATAGAACCTGCTCCTCGATGGAATAACAATATTTTTACGTCCGCCAAGCTCTTTAACTGCCGCTTCGTCAATCAACTTAATCAATCCAAAATTTGTAGCCTTAGCATGGCCGTATCGAATTCTTATATAGCCACCCATACCCCTTAGGTAATACCCTATAGGCGTATATGTTTTTCTCTCTTTATTAGCGCAATAACGAAAATGGTTGTTTCTCGCGTGCAGGTTTCCCACTACCAATAAATATTTTTTCCTTTTCCTAATGCGTTTCTTTATATTACTAGCGGTTTTAAGTTCACCTTCATTCCAATTTTTCGATTCATGTATTACAGCCACAACCTCCTTCCCTCGACTAAATAAATCCTTAAATAATTCAATATGCTCTTGCCCTATCAACCCGCTGTTTAATACCCAAGCTTCCCTTTTTAGTCCTTCATACAATGGCTTTGAGTCTCCGTTTTTTAATGAACGCAGGCGTTTGTTCCAGCGCACCGGCAGCTCCACAAACACCGTATCTATATCAAATTTATCAACAAAAGTTCGAAT